>JBAYPJ010000001.1:0-106799 GCA_041677785.1 Novosphingobium sp.
GGCGATGGAGGCGCGCGGCGGCGGCTCGATCGTCAACATCTCGTCGATCGACGGCCTCGTCGGCGTCGAGGGGCTGAGCACCTATGTCGGCAGCAAGTTCGCCGTCACGGGCATGACCCGCTCGCTGGCGCTGGAACTCGGCGCGCGGGGCATCCGGGTCAACAGCATCCACCCCGGCATCGTCGAGACGCCAATGGTGGCGAAGAACGCCGGCAAGGCGATGGCGCGGCTGCGCAAGGCGGTGGCGCGCCAGCCGATAGCGCGCATGGGCCGCCCCCAGGAGATCGCCCATGCCGCGCTGTTCTTCGCCTCGGACGAGAGTTCCTATTGCACGGGCGCCTCGCTGGTGGTGGACGGCGGCCACATCGCCGGCCCTTACCGCGATCCGATGTAGGTTCCCCCTCCCGGTCGCGGGCGAGACCATCGCCGCAAACAAAAAAACCGGCGCGGCCGCTTGCGGTCCGCGCCGGTTCCGTTTTTCCGAGCGCCCGGAGGCGCTCCTTGGAGGATCAGATGTCGTCGTCCGCGTCCGGACCGGTCATCATCTCCTCCGCAAGACCGTCGGTGCGGCCGCGAATGGCGGCTTCCAGGCGGTCGGCAACTTCGCGGTTGTCCTTGAGGTACTGCTTGGCGTTCTCGCGACCCTGGCCGATGCGGATCGAATCGTAGCTGAACCAGGCGCCCGATTTCTCGACGATGCCGGCCTTGACGCCGAGGTCGAGGATCTCGCCGATCTTCGACACGCCCTCGCCGTACATGATGTCGAACTCGACCTGCTTGAACGGCGGCGCGACCTTGTTCTTGACCACTTTCACGCGCGTGGCGTTGCCGGTGATCTCGTCGCGATCCTTGATCTGGCCGGTGCGGCGGATGTCGAGCCGGACCGAGGCGTAGAACTTGAGCGCGTTGCCGCCCGTCGTCGTCTCGGGATTGCCGTACATCACGCCGATCTTCATGCGCAACTGGTTGATGAAGATGACGAGGCAGCGCGAACGGCTGATCGAGCCGGTCAGCTTGCGCAGGGACTGCGACATCAGCCGCGCCTGCAGGCCGACGTGGCTGTCGCCCATCTCGCCCTCGATCTCGGCGCGCGGCACGAGCGCGGCGACCGAATCGACCACCAGCACGTCGATCGCGTTCGAGCGCACCAGCGTGTCGACGATCTCCAGCGCCTGCTCGCCGGTATCGGGCTGCGAGACGATCAGTTCGTCGATGTCGACGCCCAGCTTCTTGGCATAGACCGGATCGAGCGCATGCTCGGCGTCGACGAAGGCCGCGGTGCCGCCCTTCTTCTGCGCCTCGGCGATGCAGTGCAGCGCCAGCGTCGTCTTGCCCGAGCTTTCCGGCCCGTAGATCTCGACCACCCGACCGCGCGGCAACCCGCCGACGCCGAGCGCGATGTCGAGCCCGAGCGAGCCGGTGGAAATCGCCTCGACCTGCATCGCCTCCTTCGAGCCCAGCTTCATCGCCGAACCCTTGCCGAACGCGCGGTCGATCTGCGCCAGCGCTGCCTCGAGCGCTTTCTGACGGTCCATGCTGTCCTTTTCCCTGCCTTCCTGAATCAGCTTGAGCTGAGCGGCCATTTCAAGTCCCCTTGCCTAGAGCACCGACCCGGAAGGTCAATGCGCGATTCGTATCGCGTTTGTTCTCATAGAACAAGAGAGGAACGATATATTTTTAGGGGCGTATCCCCTTGCCATACGTAATATGGTCAGTTATACAATGGGGCATGAGCACGAAGCCCCTCACTACCGCGCAGTTCTTCCGCAAGTTTCCGGATGACGAAACCTGCCTCAATCACCTGTTCGAAGTCCGCTTTGGACAGGGCTTCGAGTGCCCCAAGTGCGAGCGCGCTTCAAAGTGGTTCCGGATCAAGGCAGAGCGGGCTTATTCCTGCCAGTGGTGCGGCCACCACCTGCACCCGACCGTTGGCACCCCGTTCGAAAAGACGCGGACCCCACTCCAGCTTTGGTTCTATGCCATCCACCTGTTCACGACCACGCGGCACGGTGTCAGCGCCAAGGAATTGCAGCGCCAGCTAGGTGTCACTTACAAGACAGCATGGCGCATGGCCGCGCTCATTCGCGAGCACATGGCGGACGTAGACGGTGATCGCCCGCTTGGCGGGCCGTTCAAGACTGTGCAGATCGATGAAACCTACGTTGGCGGGTATCGTCGCAACGGCATGGGCGGCAAGGGCAAGACCGTTGTTTTTGGTATGCTCGAAAAGGGCGGTGATGTTGTCGCGGAAGTGGTTGCAGATCGCAAGAGCGGCACTTTGCTGCCCCGCATCGTCAAGAACGTCCAGCCTTACACGCAAGTCCATACCGACGAACACCGCGCCTATGGCGGGCTGGGAACCATCAACGGCTATTGGCACAAAAGCGTCAATCACAGCATCGAGGAATACGTGTCGGATGGTGGGGCAACCGTGAACGCCATTGAGAGCTTCTGGAGCCACTTGAAGCGGTCAATCGGTGGAACGCATACCAGCGTCAGCCCGAAGTATCTCAACCGCTACGTCAAGGAATTCGAGTATCGCTTCAATCGTCGCAATCGTCCGGAGACGATGCTCCCGGAACTGCTTTCGAGGTTCCGGTCATTGACGCCAAAGTCGCGTTGAAGGCGTCCTCGTCGCCGGGGGCGTCCTTCTCGTGGTCCTTGGCAAACTGGTCGAGTTTACCTTCGTCGCGGGCTTGCTTAAGGGTGCTCATCGTGCGATTCTATCAGCTATGACCGCACACGTCACCTTAGCGCGCAGGGCTAGATAATGTCGTTCCGTGAAGCGATTTCGCCTTCAGTTTCCCCCGGCGGATTTTCGCTTCGCTCGTTTTTGCTTGGCCTTGGGGCTGCGTCTCTGATTTGGTCGCTAGTGCATGCAAGGACGCATTCTGCGCTTGTAGTTCTGACAGCATCTTCTGCGAAAGCTCGGTCTGATGCCGAGACTCTTTTAGGGCAGCTTGCACGTCAGCGTCAGACGAATACGACGTATAAAAGGCCAATAGAAGCCCGATGATCGCGATCAGACGATCCCAGTTAATGCCCATTTTTTGAGCGACTTCCGCAACCTTCGCCAGAACGGGATCAATTGATCCGGCTTCTACAACTGCTTGTTGGCCGGAAATCTCCTGGCGCTTGGCTCGCTCAGCGACATCTCGGAAGGCCTCGACTTTCCGTCGAGTCATACCCTCAGCGGTGAAGGCGGCAATGACTCCATCGACAAACGTGTAGTGCCCTGCCTCGTGATGCCCCATACCATCGCAGTTGCGATCCGGACAGCTTACGCGGTTGCCACTGAGATAGGCCTGCCCTGTGCCGCCGAAGCAAATTGCGTTGGACTGAAACCGCCTTCCGCATTTGCCGCAGGTATATACGATCCCCATGCCTCCTTATCCTGCGCGCAGAGAAGGGAGTCAATCACCGTATGCGAAGGGGATAAACCCCTATTTTTAGCAAGCCCGGAGAGTGCCTGATATATTTGCCTTTTTCGGGTAGCGCGGGGCTGGAAACGCCTACCGCCCCGCCCCCAGCACTTGCGCCACCTTGTCGGAAATCTGCTGCACCGAGAACGGCTTGGGGATGAAGTGCACGTTCTCGATATCGATCTGGCGGCGGAGCTGTTCCTCGGCGTAGCCCGACATGAACAGCACCGGCATATCGGGCACGAGCTTGCGAATCTCGCGCGTCATGGCGGGGCCGTCCATGCTGGGCATGACCACGTCGCTCACCACCAGGTCGAACGCGCCGCCCGCCTGCAGCGCCTCCAGTCCTTCCTCGCCGTCGCGCGCGGTGACGACCTTGTAGCCCTGGCGGGCGAGCGCGCGCTCGGCGACCATCCGCACCGTGTCCTCGTCCTCGACCAGCAGGATCGTGCCTCCGCCGGCCCAGTTGCTTTGGGGCACGGCCGGCGCCGGCGCGCCCGCTGCCGGCGCGCCGTGGTGGACCGGCAGGTAGATGGTGAAGCGCGTTCCCCGGCCCGCCTCGCTATCGGCAAAGATGAAGCCGCCGGACTGCTTGACGATGCCGTAGACCGTGGAAAGCCCCAGCCCGGTGCCCCGGCCCTGCTCCTTGGTGGTGAAGAACGGCTCCCAGATCTTGCCCAGGTGCTCGGGCGGGATGCCGACGCCGGTGTCCTCGACGATCAGCGCGGTGTAATCGCCCACGGGCACGATCTCGCTGCGCATCGCACGCACGTCGGCGGTGGTGACCCGCCTGGTCATCAGCGTCAACCGGCCGCCGCGCGGCATGGCGTCGCGCGCGTTGACCACGAGGTTCATCACCACCTGGCCGAGTTGCGAGGGATCGGCGCGCACCGGGCCGAGATCGCGGTCGTGCGTGACCACGAACTGGATCTTCTCGCCGATCAGCCGCTTGAGCATCTGCGATATCTCGGCGACGACATCGGGAAGCTGCAGCACCTCCGGCCGCAGCGTCTGCTGGCGCGAGAAGGCCAGGAGTTGGCGCGTCAGCGAGGCGGCACGGTTGGAATTGGCGCGGATCTGCTGGATGTCGTCATAGTCCGAATCGCCCGGCGTGTGGCGCAGCAGCATCAGGTCGCAGGTGCCCAGGATCGCGGTCAGCACGTTATTGAAGTCGTGCGCGACGCCGCCGGCAAGCTGTCCCACGGCCTGCATCTTGGTCGCCTGCGCCACCTGGCGCTTGAGCCGCGTCTCTTCGGAGCTGTCGGTCAGGCCCAGCAGCACCGCCGCCTCGCCCAGCCCGCGCACGCCGGCAAGGCTGAGCGAGACCGGATCGTCGGGCTGGCTGGCCAGACGGATGGCGATGTCGCCGGCGGTCGCCGGGCCCTGCCCGTAGCGGCGGATCGAGTCGGACAACGCGCCCTTGTCCTCGCGCACGACGAGGTCGGTGGGATAAGTCGGCGGCGCCTCTCCCTCGCGGCCGGCGGCGCGCATGAAGGCCAGGTTGGCGAACAGCAGCCGCCCGTCGCGATCGGCCATGGCGAGGCCCAGCGGAAGCTGGCCGAGCAGCGCCTCGAGATGCGGCGCGGCCGAACTCGCCTCGCTGTTGCCGCCGCCCAGGCCGACGCCGGCATCGACCAGCAGCATCAGCGAGGGCGTGGTGTCGGGATCGGGCTCGCCCGGCGCATCGGGATCGGCCACCGGGATGTAATAGAGCGTCAGCGGCGCGCCGCGCCGCCCCTCGCGCGCCCAGCTTATGCGATCGCCCTCATCCTGCCGCAGCAGCGAGACGAAGTCCTGCCCGATGTGCGAGGCCAGCGCATCGCCCGAGGCGCGCGCGGCGAAGCCGCTGCTGGCGGCGCGGATCACTCCGTCGGGATCGACGATGGCCGCGGCGATGCCGGCGCGGTCGAGCGCGCGGCCGAGCTTGCCATCGAGCTGCTGGACGAGTTCGGCAACGGGATCGGCGGCGAAAACGGGGGCGAAGCGCCAGACGAGGAAATCTTCGCCGCGTCCGGTGCGCCGGGCTTCGGCCTTCCAGCGCCGCCCCGTGCCGTCGGCGGCGGCGCTTTCGACCAGGTCGGTGCTGCCCGCGCCATCGCGCCAGGCGGCCCGCGCGACACGGCCCAGCCGCTCGACCGAGGCCTCGTCCACGGGCAGGCGGGGCGGCGCATGACCGGCGCCGAACCATTCCTCGTACCGCGCGTTGGCGCAGACCAGCCGGCCGGCGCGATCGATAATGGCGACGGCAAGCGCGGGGTTCTCGATCGCGGCAACGGTCACCGACCAGTCGGGCAGCGTGAATTCCGCCTCTTTCGCCACCGGGCGATCGCGGGTGAGGACATAGGCGACGGCGCCCAGCCCCAGCAGGCCGGCGCCATAGGCGATGACGGCCAGCGGCTCGCGCGTCACCGCCCAGATCAGGCCGAGGCTGAGGACCAGCGCCCCGCCGACCAGCAGCCAGTCGGCCAGGCCGCGGTTGGACGCCGCGGCCTTCATGCGCGCCTGCCCTTCATTCGGTGCTTTCGGGAAGCACATCGGGCCGGATCTGCCGCACCCGCCGCTTGTGGCCGACCCACCAGCGCCAGACGAACGCGGAGACCAGGTAGCCGATCGCGGCCGCCACCGTGGAGATGATGAACAGCCCGATCACCAGCGCCGGCGCCGCATCCGACAGCAGCCATCCCATCCACTCCCGCAGCCCCGCGCCGTGTTCGTAGAGACCGTAGAACGTGGACAGATCGGCACGATAGCCGAGAATGTTGCCGAGATAGATCGCGGCGGCGATGATCAGCGGCGTCGTCGCCGGGTTCGACAGGAACGTCATCGCCGCGGCGATCGGGATGTTGCCGCGGCAGGGCACGCACAGCAGCGCCGCGCCGACGATCTGGACACCGGGGATCAACGCGAAGATGCCGATCAGCAGGCCCACCGCCACGCCGCGCGGCACAGAACGGCGGGTGAAGCGCCACAGCTCATGCCGACGCGCGAAAGGGGCGACGAAGCGGTTGGCCTCGAGCTCCTCGCGTTTGGGCATCGTGCGATGCACCCAGGTGGTGAACTTGTTCCGCATCGTCTCTTGTAGAAGCTGTGTCATATGCCTGCTTTCGCGGACATGACTGAATATCGCCTTAGCCGTGGTTGCGCATAAGCCGCGCCTGCTCGCGTTTCCAGTCGCGATCCTTGATCGTCTGGCGCTTGTCGGCCGTGTTCTTGCCTCGGGCCAGCGCCAGTTCCACCTTGGCGCGGCCGCGGCTGTTGAAATAGATCGACAGCGGCACCAGCGTCATGCCCTTGCGTTCGACCGCGCCCTGCAGGCGATCGATCTCGCGCTCGTGCAAGAGGAGCTTGCGCGGCCGCTTCGGCTCGTGGTTGAAGCGGTTGCCGTGGCTGAACTCGGGCACGTTCGAGTTGATAAGCCAGGCTTCGCCGTTCTCGATCGCGGCATAGGCCTCGGCGATCGAACCCTCGCCGAAGCGCAGCGACTTGACCTCGGTGCCGGTCAGCATGATGCCGGCCTCGAAGGTGTCCTCGATGTGATAGTCGAAGCGCGCCCGGCGGTTCTCCGCGACGGTCTTCTTCTTGTCGAACTGAGCGTGCTGCGGGCGGACCATGGCCCGGCATGTAGGGGTTGCGGCGAGCTTGGGGAAGGACCCTATTGATGCTGCAGGTAGATATCGAGGTGCACGAGCCTGCCCGCATCGTCGAATTCGTAGAGCGTGCAGGAATTGACCACGCTTTCCGACCCGCCGCGCGGCGTGTTGTGCTCGGTCAGCTCGAGGAACACGAGGTTGCCCACCTCGCTGATGCGGCGGAACTCGCTCCGGAAGTCGGTGGTCGTCGCCCATTGCATGAGCAGGCCGCGATAGACGGCCCAGCCCATCGCCACCTTGTCGTTGCCGACGCGCTCGAACCTGTCGACGTCGAGCAGTGCGGCAAGCTCGTCCCAGCCCGCCTCGGTAAAACCGGGTTCCTTGGCCGCGCGCACCGTGCGCTCGATGATCTCGCCGTATTGCAGCACCTTGCGCGCATAAATGCCGGTCACCGCCGTCTTGTCTCTGGTGCTTTCGGCCATCGTTTCTCTCCCGACCCGGGCCGTCAGGCCAGCCCGGCGTGCTTCAGCGCGGCATCGACCGCCTTGCGCGCCGCTTCGTCGCAGGCGACCAGCGGCAGGCGCAATTCCTCGGCAATCCAGTCGTGCACCTGCGACAGCGCATACTTGCACGGGCCGGGCGAGGCGTCCTCGAACATGGCGTAGTGCAGCGGATAGAGGCGGTCGTTCAGCTCGCGCGCCTTCTGGAAATCGTTGTCGGCGCAGGCCTGCTGGAACTCGGCGCAGAGCTTTGGCGCGACGTTCGCGGTGACCGAGATGCAGCCGACGCCGCCGGCCGCGTTGAACGGCAGCGCCAGTTCGTCGTCGCCCGAAAGCTGGACGAAGGCGCCCGCGATGCCCCTGCGGTGGTCGGTGACGCGCGACAGGTCGCCGCTTGCATCCTTGATGCCGACGAAGCGGCCGGGATGGCGGCGGGCCAGTTCGCAGACGGTCGCGGGCTTGAGATCGGTGACGGTGCGGCCGGGCACGTTGTAGAGCACGATCGGCAGGTCGCTGTGCTCGGCCAGATAGCCGAAGTGGGCGAGCAGCCCTTCCTGGCTCGGCCGGTTGTAATACGGCGCCACCAGCAGCGCCGCCTGCGCGCCGCACTTCTTCGAGAAGTTCATGTGCAGCAGCGCATTCATCGTGTCGTTGCTGCCGCAGCCGGCGATCACCGGCACGCGGCCGGCCGCCTGCTCGACGCAGACCTCGATGACGCGGTGGTGCTCGGCATTGGACAGCGTCGAGTTCTCGCCCGTCGTCCCGCAGGGCACCAGCGCCGACGAGCCGTTGTCGATCTGCCAGTCGACCAGCCGCCGAAAGGCGGGCTCGTCGAACGCCCCATCGCGAAACGGTGTGACCAGGGCGGGAATGGAACCGGAAAACATGGACTTTGCACCTGATTCTGCCCCATGACGGCATTCCGGCCGGCGGGGTCGGGTTATTTTCATTCATCGCCTGATAAGGAGCCTTGCCGCCAAATGTCCAGCATGCGTGCGTCTTCGCTTCTGCTGGTGCTTTTCATGGCCCTCTCATCCGCGCCCGCCCGCTGCCAGGACGGCAGCGAGTGGGACCGCGCCCGGCAGCAGCTCATCGCCTCGCAGCGGGGCTCGATAAGCCAGGCGATCGACCGCTGGCGGGTGCTGTCCGCCAACGGCCTGATGCGGTTCGACGACTATGCCCAGTTCCTGCAGACCTATCCCGGCTTTCCCGACGAGGAGAAGATTCGCGGCTATGCCGAGAAGGCGCTGGACCGCGATTCGCCCGACCTCAACCGGCTGGTCGCCTATTTCGATCGCTTCCCGCCGCTGACCAACCCGGCCCGCGCGCGCTATGCGCTGGCGCTGGCGGCGTTGCAGCGGCCCGAGGCGCGCGGCGTCGGCCTGGCCGCCTGGCGGGGCGGGCCGATGAGCGATGCCGCCGAAGCCGCGCTGTTCCAGCAGTTGGCCGCGCGGCTGACGGCCGACGACCACGACACGCGGATGGACGCGCTGCTCTGGGCCGGCGCACCCGAGGCGGCGGCGCGGCAGATGACCTACGTGTCGCCCGCCGCCCGGCCAGGCTTCATGGCGCGGCTCGCGCTGCTGCAGGGCTCCTCGCCCGCCAGCCTGGGCCTGCCGGTGCCCGGCGACGCGCTGCGCGATCCCGGCTATATCTACGCCAGCGTGCGCCAGGCGCGCCGCGCGGGCAACGCACCCGCGGCGGTCCAGCTCCTGGCGACGCGGCCGCCGGCGCGGACGCCCCCGCTCGACGCGGAAAAGTGGATCGCCGAGCTGCTGTCGGCAGCACGCAGCGCGGATGCGGCAAGCGCGGTCCGCATCGCCGCCTCGATCGACGACACCTTCCCGCCCGGCACCGACGTCAGCACCAAGAGCTATCGCATCCGCGACGACTATACCTCGCTGATGTGGCTTGGCGGCACCAAGGCGCTGTCCTCGCTGGGAAATGCGACGTCGGCCGCGCCGTTGTTCTACCGCTACGGCGCGGCGGCGCAGACGCCGCAGACGCGGGCCAAGGGCTTCTACTGGGCCGGCCGCGCCGCGTCCCGGGCGGGCGACGCGGCGGGCGCGAACCGCTATTTCGAGATGGCCGCCGCCCACCCCACCGCGTTCTACGGCATGCTCGCGCTGGAACGGCTCGGCCGGCCGATCCCGTCGCTGGCCGGCGCGGCGGCGCGCAAGCCGAACGCGGCCGAACGCGCCGCCTTCATGGCCAGGCCGATCACCGCCGCCGTGCGCGAGGTCGCGCGCGACGCCGACTGGCGGACGACGGTGCGTTTCTTCCGCGAGATCAGCAACCAGGCGGAAAGCGAAGCCGACCACCAACTCGTCGCCGAGCTGGCCAACAGCCTCGGCAGGCGCGACCTCGGCGTCATCCTCGGCCAGGCGGCGCATTCGGAGGGCATGAGCAATTTCCAGCAAGTCGCCTATCCGCTGATCCCCGCCCCGCCGGGCTCGGACTGGACCATGGTGCACGCCATCAGCCGGCAGGAAAGCCAGTTCTCGATGAACGCGGTCAGCCATGCCGGCGCGCGCGGCCTGATGCAGCTCATGCCCGGCACCGCGCGCGAGCAGGCCGGCAAGATCGGTCTCTCCTACAGCGCATCCGCGCTGATGACGGATGCCAGCTACAACATGCGGCTGGGCGATTCCTATTTCGCGCGGATGATGGACTTTTTCGGCGGCAGCTATCCGCTGGCGGTCGCCGCCTACAACGCGGGGCCGGGCAACGTGCTCAAGTTCCTGCGCAGCAACGGCGACCCGCGCCGGGGCTCGATCGACTGGATCGACTGGATCGAGAAGATACCGCTCACCGAGACACGCAACTACGTCCAGCGCGTGCTGGAAAACGCCGTCATCTATGAAGCGATGAATCCGACGCGGGCGCGCTACACCGGCCCCGCCCCGCTCAGCCACTTCCTCGGCAAGCATTCGCCGGGCTAGAGCATGGCCATGAAGCCCAACGCTCCGCCGATCACCCCCGCCGGCCTCGCCGCGCTGCGGGCGCGCTACGACCATCTGCTCGGCACCGAGCGCCCGGCGATCGTCGAGGTGGTGAGCTGGGCCGCGGGCAACGGCGACCGCTCGGAGAACGGCGACTATCTCTACGGGCGCAAGCGCATGCGCGAGATCGATCGCGAGCTGGCGTATCTCGCGCGGCGCATGAAGGCGCTGCGCGCGATCGACCCGGCGGCGCAGGCGGACAAGGCCCGCGTCTGGTTCGGCGCCACCGTCACCATCGCGGACGAGGACGACGACCAGCGCACGCTGACGCTGGTGGGCGACGACGAGCAGGACGCAAGCGAGGGCCGCATCGGCTGGAGCGCCCCGCTTGCCCGCGCGCTGCGCGGCGCGGCGGTGGGCGACCTGCGCCGGGTGCGGCTGCCCGGCGGCGAGAAGGAATGGGAAGTGATCGGGATCAGCTATCCCTGAAAACCGGGTGGGGAAGGCCACCACGACCCGCATTGCCGGGCTTTGACGCGAAGAAACAGACCATGCAGCAGCAGATTTCCGTCGTGACGCTCGGCATCGCCGACATCGCCCGGTCACGGCGCTTCTACGGCGACGGCTTCGGCTGGACGCCGGTGTTCGAAAACGAGGAGATCGTCTTCTACCAGATGAACGGGCTCGTGCTCGGCACCTGGCTCAAGGCGAAGCTCGACGAGGACAGGCACCAGGCGTCCGGCGCCGGTCCCGCGGCCTTCGCGCTGGCGCACAACGTCCCCGGCGAAGCCGAGGTGGAGCAGGTCGTCGAAGCCCTGGTCGCGGCGGGCGGCACGCTGCTGCGCAAGCCCGATGCGCCGCCGCACGGCGGCTATCGCGGCTATGTTTCCGATCCCGACGGCCACGCCTGGGAAATCGCCTTCAACCCGGCCTGGCCGATCGACGCCGAAGGGCGCGTGACGTTCAAGATCTAGACATCGCCGGGGTCGCGGCCGGTCGCGCCAGTTGCAGGCCGAGCAGCGACAGCGCCGCGGAGGCCGACAGCAGCAGGCCGGTATAGGCCCCGGCTCCCGCGCCGCTCAACAGTTGCGCCACGATCGGCGTCACCGCCCCGCCAAGGATGCCGCCGAAATTGAACGCGAACGACACCCCGCTGTAACGCAGCCGCACCGGGAACAGGCTGATCAGCCAACTGCCGAGCGGGCCGTTGGTCATTCCCATGAAGAACATGGTGACGCACAGCGTGATCCCGGCCAGCGCCAGCGAGCCCGAGGCGAGGCCGGGTCCGAAGACGAGGCCCATCGCGATCACGCCCAGCGAGCCGATCGAGATCGCCGTCGCCGGCCTCGTGCGGTCGGCGAACCACGCGGAGAAGAAGATGCCCGCGGTCATCGTCAGGTTGGCGATGAGCTGGACGCCGAGCACCGCCTCGCGCGGATGGCGCAGCGGACCGGTCAGTTCGGCGAGCGCCCAGGCCGTGCCGAGGTAGAAGGTGGCGAAGACGACGATCACCCCGGCGCTGCCGGCCAGGACCGCGACCCAGTGGTAGCGCAGGACCTGCGCCACCGGCACCGGCACCGGCGGCTCGCGCTCCAGCGCTGCCCGGAACTGCGGCGTTTCGCCGATCCGATGGCGCATCCACAGGCCGAGCGCCACCAGCAGCGCGCTGGCGGCGAAGGGGATGCGCCAGCCCCAGCGGACGAAATCCTCGTCCGAGAGCCAGAAACCGATGGCGAGGAACAGGCCGTTCGCCAGCAGGAAACCGATCGGCACGCCCGACTGCGGCGCGGCGCCGAAGCGCGCTTCCCAGCCTTTCGGCGCATTCTCCACCGCAAGCAGCGCCGCCCCGCCCCAGTCGCCGCCGAGACCGAAGCCCTGGCCGAAGCGCATGACACACAACAGCACCGGCGCGACCCAGCCGACCATCTCGTAAGTCGGCAGGAGCGCGATCGCCAGCGTCGAGCCGCCCATCAGCATCAACGACACGACAAGCGTGGACTTGCGGCCGATGCGATCCCCGAAGTGGCCGAAGGCGATGCCGCCGATGGGCCGGGCGATGAAGGCGATGCCGAAGCTCATGAACGCCAGCAGCGTCTGCGCCGCCGCCGATTCCGAAGGGAAGAACAGCGGCCCGAAGACCAGCGCCGCCGCGGTCGCGTAGATGAAGAAGTCGTAGTATTCGACCGCCGTCCCCGCCATCGCGGCGGCCAGGACGCGTGCGTTGTCGCGCAATGGCTGCATTCTCTTTCCGTCCCCCCGATCGGCGCGAGCGCCGCCTTCCCGTCTTGGCGCAGACGCGGCTTGCTGATCAAGCGTTCAAAAACATGGCGACGGCATATTGTCGAGCCTGTCGCGAAGGGTTACGATCCGCTCGTCACCTTGTGCAAAGGCATTGCCAGTAGCATATGGGGCCAACAGCATAGGGGCATAGGAACTCGCGGCCGGGGCCAGAAGGCCGCCGGCAGGATTGGGAGAAGGATGGACATGGCCGGCATTAAGGTCAGCAATCTCACGAGCGAACACAACTTCGGTTCGCGCATCAAGGGCCTGAACTGGGACAATATCGAGGACGCGGGCGTCCGCGACGAGATCAACGCGGTGTTCGAGGCGCGCGGCATGATCGTCTTCGAGGACATGGAACCCAGCGCGAAGATGCAGGTGGCGGTCAGTCGGATCTTCGGCCCGCTCAAGGACCATCCGACCAAAAGCACCCCGCGCGACGACGAGACCGGCGAGGCGGCGCTTGGCGTGATCGACATGCATTACAAGCCCCAGGCGGGCAACAACGACGCCGGCGGCCTCGTCGAGATCGGCGGCCGCAAGCTGGCGCGCTTCTCGCCCTGGCATTTCGACCACTGCTACAACGACGAACTCAACTACGCCGGCGTGCTGCGCTCGCCGATCGTCGCGCCCGAAGGCGGCCGCACCGGCTTCATGGACGGGATCGAGCTATACCGGAACTTTTCCAAGGCGCTGCTCGAACAGATCGAGGGCCTGAACGTGATCTACACGCTCGACACGCGGCTCACGAAGATGCGCTTCGGCGTCAACTTCAAGGCTTTCGAGGACACCTCGCCGCAGATCATGGCGCTGCTCAAGGAAGTCGCGATCTTCCCGCGGGCAATGCATCCGGCGGTATGGACGCGCAAGACCGGCGAAAAGGTGCTGCACATCGGCCCGTGGATGTCGGTCGGCGTGGAGAACCGCGAGACTCCCGAGTTCGAAGAAGTCTACGACGAAATATGCCATGAAATCAATCGACTAGGCACTAGCAGTGCGGCCTACTGGCACGACTGGAAGCCCAGCGACATGGTGATCTGGGACAACTGGCGGATGCTGCATGCGGTCGAGGGCTGCGACGCCAAATATGAACGCCAGACGCTGCGCACCACGATCAAGGGCGACTACGGCCTCGGCTATTTCGAGGACGGCAAGAAGATCGGCGAAGTCCAGCGCGAAGTGGCGTAAGCCGTTCCCCCGTTCCCTCGTTCCCCCTTCCCCCTTGCTTCCGCCGCGCGGGACAAGGGGGACGCGGGGCCACGCCTTTCCTACATCGGCGCTTTCTGCAAGAAGGCCGGCGAGATGCTGCGCCGGATCGTTCTTTTGCCTGCCTTTTTCGTATGGTGCGGGTACTTCCTCGCAAGTCGCCGATCGCTGCGCCCGGATGGCGCGGACCGTGCCGAGCGGAGGCCCCGCGCCAGCCACGATACGCCCCGCGGTTTGCTTCCCATGAACCGTGTAAACTGCGTCAACTTCGCGCCGCCCTCAGCGCTTCTCGCGCTTCTCGCGCTTCTCGTCACGGCCACCCCCGCGCTGTCCCGCGACAGCCTGGGCATGTTCTCGGGCTGGGGCGCGTTCCGCGACCCGGCGGTGCCGCGCTGCTACGCCATCGCCATGGCCGTGCCGAGCACCAAGGCGCGCGATTACCAGCCCTACGCCGCGATCGGCACCTGGCCCCGGCGCGAGGTGCGCGGACAAGTGCATTTCCGCCTGTCGCGCAAGCTGGCGCCGGGCACGCCGATCGTGCTCTCGATCGGCCGCGATCGCTTCCGGCTCACGGGCGGCGGCGGAGACGCCTGGGCGGCGGACCGGCGCATGGACGCGGCGATCGTCGCCGCCATGCGATCGGCCACCCGCATGACCGTTTCGGCCCGCGATGCGCAAGGGCGGCGCTTCTCGAACACCTGGCAACTGGCGGGCGCGGCGACGGCGATGGACGCCGCCGCGGTCGGCTGTGTGCAGTTGCGGTAGAAATCGCGCGCGGTTGCGGCTATATGCGCCGCTCCCATGGCCGACACCCAACTGATGCAGATCCCCGGGCATATCGACCCGCTTCCCGTCGCGCGCGACATCACCCCGCGCGAGGATGGCCGCGTCGACCTGATCGGCCTGCCCCGCCCGCGCATCGCCGAGCTGTTCGCCGAGGCGGGGCTCGACGCCAAGGCCGCCAGGCTGCGCTCGCGCCAGGTGTTCCACTGGCTCTACCACCGCGGCGTGACGGACTTCGAGGCCATGACCGACATCGCCAAGCCGATGCGCCCCTGGCTGACCGAACGCTTCGTCATCGGCCGGCCTGAGGTGGTCGAGGCGCAGCTTTCCAGCGACGGCACGCGCAAGTGGCTGCTGCGCACCGCCGACGGCCACGACTTCGAGATGGTGTTCATCCCCGACGCGGACCGGGGCACGCTGTGCGTCTCAAGCCAGGTCGGCTGCACGCTGAACTGCCGCTTCTGCCACACCGGCACGATGCGCCTGGTGCGCAACCTGACACCGGGCGAGATCGTCGGCCAGGTCATGCTCGCGCGCGACGCGCTGGGCGAATGGCCGAAGGGCGCTCAGAGCCCCGGCGAAGGCGGGGGGCGGCCGGGTTCGGCGTTGCGGCCCGAGGCCCCCGCCTTCGCGGGGACCCGAGATCATGACGACGAGGACGACGAAGGCGGCTACAGCTCGGACGGCCGGCTGCTCACCAATATCGTCATGATGGGCATGGGCGAGCCGCTCTACAATTTCGACAACGTGCGCGACGCGCTCAAGCTGGTGATGGACGGCGACGGCCTGGCGCTGTCCAAGCGGCGCATCACGCTTTCGACCAGCGGCGTCGTGCCGATGATGGCGCGCTGCGGCGAGGAGATCGGCGTCAACCTGGCGGTCTCGCTCCACGCGGTGACCAAGGACATCCGCGACGAGATCGTACCGATCAACAAGAAGTTCGGCATCGAGCAACTCCTCCAGGCCTGCGCCGACTATCCCGGCGCCTCGAACGCGCGGCGCATCACCTTCGAATACGTGATGCTCAAGGACAAGAACGACAGCGACGAAGACGCGCGCGAGCTGGTGCGGCTCATCAAGCACTACAAGCTGCCCGCCAAGGTGAACCTGATCCCGTTCAACCCCTGGCCCGGCGCGCCTTACGAGTGCTCGACGCCCGAACGGATCAGGCGCTTCTCGGACATCGTCTTCGAGGCCGGCATCAGCGCCCCCGTGCGCACGCCGCGCGGCCGCGACATCGACGCCGCCTGCGGCCAGCTCAAGACCGCCGCCGAGAAGAAGAGCCGTGCCGAGCTGGACCGGCTCTATGCCGAGAAGGAAGCCGCACTGGGCTGAAACGGGCGGGTCGACTCCGGGGACGAACCAACTTTTCGGTTTCCCCTCAAGCCTCTTTCGTGCTTCGCTGGGCGGCATGAAACCCGCAGTCCTCGTTACCGGCGGCGCCCGGCGCATCGGCGCGACCATCGCCGCGGCTTTCGGCCGGGCGGGCTGGCACGTCGTCATCCACTACGGCCGTTCGCGGGCCGCAGCCGAGGCGATCGCCGCCACCCTGCCCTCGGCCGAATGCGTCTCGTGCGACCTCGGCGACATCGAGGACTCGGCCGCGATGGTCGAGGCACTCGCCGCCCGGCTCGATGACTGGCGCGTGCTGGTCAACAGCGCCGCGGTGTTCCACGCGGACACGGCGCGCCGGCTCGATCCCGCCATCTTCGCCGAAGCCGCCACGGTCAACGCCGCAACCCCCGCCCGCATGGCCCAGGCCTTCCTCGCGCGCGCGCGGGCCCGGGGCGGTCGCCGCGTGATCGCCCTGACCGACCAGAAGCTGGTCAACACCAATCCCGATTTCTTCTCCTATACGATGGCCAAGCACGCCTTCGCCGCGACCGTGCGCATGATGGCGATGGCGCAGGACGACCCCGCCGACCGCGTCTACGGCCTCGCCCCCGGCGCGACGCTGCCCAGCTTCGACCAGTTGCCCGAGGAGCACCTGACGAGCGGCCGGATGAACCTGCTCGAACGGCTGGCCGATCCGCAGGAGCTGGCCGACGCGGCGCTGTTCCTGGCCGAAGGGTGGCTGGCCAGCGGCGAGACGCTGTTCGTCGATTCCGGCCAGCACCTGCTCCGCCAGCCGCGCGACGTGCTCTACCTCGCGCGGGAATAGCGAATAGAAGATTGCATTCGCGCGCACCCCGGTCTAGCGGGCACCCGTCATCTGGGGAGTAGCCAGCCGCTTTCGCAGCGGAGCCGCACGTCAACATGCTTGGTCGAGAGGCCATGGCGCGCGGAGGACGGGGCACCGTTCCGGCGAGACCAATGACGTCGCGCCTCCGCCTGGCCGGGCGGGAGCCCGCGATGTCGTTGTCTTGTCCATAGCCCGGCCCGGAGACAGTCTGTCATGGAAGCCCTGCTTACCTCCATCGCCGTGGTCGCGCTTGCCGAGATCGGCGACAAGACGATGCTGCTGGCCATCGTCCTGGCCGCACGGCTGCGCGCGCCATGGCAGATCCTCGCCGGCATCTTCGCCGCCACGATCGCCAACCACGCGCTCGCCGCGCTGGTCGGGCGCGAGGTCGCCGGCCTGGTCGACGCGCCGTGGTTTCGCATCGCAGTGGCGCTGGGCTTCATCGCCATGGCGGCCTGGACGCTGGTTCCCGACAAGCTCGACGACGAACAGGGCTTCCGCCATCGCGGCAGCGCCTTCGTGACGACCACGATCGCCTTCTTCCTGGTCGAAATGGGCGACAAGACGCAGATCGCCACCGTAGCGCTGGGCGCGCAGTACCATAGCGTGCTCGCGGTCGCGACCGGCACCACGATCGGCATGATGATCGCCAACGCCCCGGCGGTGTTCCTCGGCGAAGAGCTGGTCCGGCGCATATCGCTCAAGGCCACGCGTATCGCCGCGGCACTGCTGTTCCTGGCGCTGGGACTGTGGCAGCTCTCGAGCGCGCTCGGCCGGCTCTGACGCTTGCAATACGGCGGGCGCGGGCTAGTGTCCGGGCCTATGTGGCTGCTCGACAAGATGCTCCGCCGGCTGATCCGCGAGGGTCGGCTCGTCATCACCGACCATGACGGCAAGGTCTATGAATACGGGCCCGGCGACGGCGAGGCGATCGCCGTGCGCCTGACCGACAAGGATGCCGCGCTCCACATCGCCAAGGACCCGCGCATGGGCGCGGGCGAGGCCTATACGGACGGCCGCCTGGTGGTGGAACCGCCGCACGACATCCGCGACCTGGTCCTGTTCATCATGGCCCAGGCCAATCGCGGCGGCGGCTCGCTCGACGCCAAGGGCTTCCTGCGCAAGTCGGTCGACCGGCTGGCGGCGCGGCTCGACCAGATCAACTCCCGCCGGCAGGCGAGCAAGAACGCGGTTCACCATTACGGCCTCACCCGCCAGTTCTACGAATTGTTCCTCGACGAGGACCGCCAGTATTCGATGGGCTATTACCGCGACCCGGCGAACAGCCTGGAACGCGCGCAGATCGACAAGAAGGCGCTCGTCGCCGCCAAGCTGCGCCTCGGCCCCGGCATGCGCGTGCTCGACATCGGCTGCGGCTGGGGCGGGCTCGGGTTGTTCTACAACAAGCATTACGGCTGCGAAGTGCTGGGCGTCAGCCTGGCGCCCGACCAGGTCGCCTTCGCCAACGAACGCGCCAGGGCCGCGGGCGTTTCCGGCAAGGTGCGGTTCGAGCTGATCGACTACCGCGACATCAAGGGCCAGTTCGACCGCATCAGCAGCGTCGGCATGTTCGAGCACGTCGGCCGCGGCAACTTCGACGAATACTTCGCCAAGACCAACGAGCTGCTGGCCGACGACGGCGTCATGCTGACCCACACCATCGGCCTCACGAGCCCGCCGCCGGGGGTGACCGACAAGTGGTCGCGCACCTACATCTTCCCGGGGCACTACCTGCCTTCGCTGAGCGAGATGGTGGGCGCGTTGGAGCGCACGCGCTGGGAAGTGGGCGACGTCGAGATCCTGCGCTACCACTACGCCCATACGCTGGCCGAATGGTACCGCCGCACGACGCTGCACGAGAAGGAGATCACGGCGCTCTACGACGCGCGGATGTTCCGCATGTGGCAGTTCTATCTCGTCGGCGCCGAGCAGAGCTTCCGCGGCACCGGCATGGTCAACTTCCATATCCAGTCGATGAAGCGCCGCGATGCGGTGCCGATGACGCGCGATTACATCTCCGCCGAAACCGCGCGCCTCTCCGCGCTCGAGGAGGAACCCGAGTGGCATCTCGCACCCAAAGCCCGGGAGGCGGCTGAGTAGCGGTTGCGATGTAGGACCTGGACTGTTAGGCGCGCCGCGGAATTCCAGCGGAGCTAAGCCATGTCGGACATCAAGAAGGTCGTTCTCGCCTACTCGGGCGGCCTCGACACCTCGGTCATCCTGAAGTGGTTGCAGGTCACCTACAACTGCGAGGTCGTCACCTTCACCGCCGATCTCGGCCAGGGCGAGGAACTTGAGCCGGCGCGCGCCAAGGCGCGGCTGATGGGCATTCCCGACCACCACATCTACATCGACGACCTGCGCGAAGAATTCGTGCGCGATTTCGTCTTCCCGATGATGCGCGCCAACGCCCGCTACGAGGGCGACTACCTGCTCGGCACCTCGATCGCCCGGCCGCTGATCTCCAAGCGCCTGATCGAGATCGCGCGCGAGACGGGCGCCGACGCGGTCGCCCACGGCGCCACCGGCAAGGGCAACGACCAGGTCCGCTTCGAGCTGTCCGCCTATGCGCTGGAGCCGTCGATCAAGGTCATCGCCCCCTGGCGCGAATGGGACCTCGCCAGCCGCACCGCGCTGATCGCCTGGGCCGAGCAGCACCAGATCCCGGTGCCCAAGGACAAGCGCGGCGAAAGCCCGTTCTCCACCGACGCCAACCTCCTGCACACCTCGTCCGAGGGCAAGGTGCTCGAGGACCCGTGGGAAGAGGTGCCCGACTACGTCTATTCGCGCACCGTCAATCCCGAGGACGCACCCGACCAGCCGGAATACATCACCATCGACTTCGAAAAGGGCGACGGCGTCGCGCTGAACGGCGAGGCGATGAGCCCGGCGACGCTGCTCGCCGCGCTGAACGACCTAGGCCGCAAGCACGGCATCGGCCGGCTCGACCTGGTCGAGAACCGCTTCGTCGGCATGAAAAGCCGCGGCATGTACGAGACGCCGGGCGGCGAGATCTATGCCCGCGCCCATCGCGGCATCGAGCAGATCACGCTCGACCGCGGCGCTGCGCACCTCAAGGACGAGCTGATGCCGCGCTATGCGGAGCTGATCTACAACGGCTTCTGGTTCGCGCCCGAGCGCGAGATGCTGCAGGCGGCGATCGACCACAGCCAGGAGAAGGTCAACGGCACGGTGCGGCTGAAGCTCTACAAGGGGCTCGCCTCCGTGGTCGGCCGCAAGTCGCCCGACAGCCTCTATTCGGAGCGGCACGTGACCTTCGAGGATGACGCCGGCGCCTATGACCAGAAGGACGCGGCGGGCTTCATCAAGCTCAACGCCCTGCGCCTGAGGCTACTGGCACAGCGCGACCGCTGAGGCTTTTCGGGAGCGAAGCCAATTGCTTCGCGGCGTTTTTCAGACTTGTCCGCCGCGAATGCGGTGGACTGTGGATAACTGTCGTAGAAATCGCTTGCGCGACTCGGCCGCGAGGCGCAGCCTGCTTGTGTCGAACGGGAAGAATGACCCGAAGCTCTGTGGAGTAAGCCCCTCAGAGAAAAAGGTAATATCGACCCGAGAGATACGGCGACGATGCCCGCAGCAGCGTTGGAAAACACGTCACGCAGATTCTTCATGAATAGGCTTGGCGAACCGCAGATGCAGCGAGTGGCGCGCAGCCGTTGACCGAATCGCCGCGGCGCGGACGGAGCGACGGAAAGCCCGGTTTCGACCGGACGGAACGAAATCTCCGGAAAGCCACGACAGAGCAAGGCCGCAAGGCCAGGCGAACTGCCGGAATGCGACGACGAGGTCGGAACCGCCAGGCGGAGGGAAAGGTTCTTCGGAACCGGACCGCCGCCTGACGGGACCCATCGCCGGCCTTATCGCCGGTCGAGGCTTTGCCGGTCCGGAAGGCCGAAAGGTTCCGAACGACCGACCAGGGCGACAGGCGCAACGATCGGAAGGGGCCGCCGCACAGCCGAGCCCAGGCCGATCGGGTCCGATGCGACGGGCATCACGGTGCCGCAGCACCTCCGGTGCGGAACGCACTCGCGATGTTCGGTACTGGCATCACAACGGCCAGGCGCTTGCTCAAGCCGGGATCGCGCGAAAACGCACGAAGCAGATGGCCGCGAGTGGCAGTCAGGCAGGCGACAAAAGGGGCCGGCAGCGATGCCGGCCCCATCTTGTTGCGGGCCGCCTATCGTGTTCGAGACCGAAAGCCGACGCGGTTTTCGCGCAAAAAGAACGCCGAAGGGCATGGAGAACCATTCCAGCGGCGCAGCCACCGGTTCTTTCGGCAGCGCCGTTCTCGAGACCCGCCGCCGGCACCTCGGGGTCCGTGCGACCCTCTGCGCATAATCAGAGCGCCCCGCAAAAGGCCGCTCCCTCCCCCTCCCCGCCGCCGCCGCCGCAGCGGGGAGATGCCGGCAAGCCTATTGTTTCGCCAACTGGCCGCGAATGGCGCCGCCCGGATACTCGGCATTGTGGATGTTGACGTAGTAGTTCTCGGGCGCGGCAACGATCGGCCTGAGCACATCCGGCTCCGCCGCGATGCATTCGTCGTTGCCCGTGGGGTCGATCGTCACCACCGGCGGACCGCTCGTGCCGGCGGCGCCCGAGTGGACGTGCGCCATCGTCGGGGTGCCGATCTTGGCCGAAGTGACGGTGAAGCAGAAATCGCCCGCGTCGGGGTCGATTTCGACGACGAAGGTACCGGTACCGTCGGGATCGCCCGGCGGCGTCTCGCTGGTGCCGTTGAGCGTGGCGCCGAGCTTCACCGTCGCAGCCTGTGCGGCCAGCGGCAGCGCCAGCCCGGCAGCGATCAGCATGGGTAAAAGCAGTCGTCTGTAGGTCATGACATCTTCCTCGTTCGCATTCCCTCCCGCGCCGCCGCGGTCAGCCGGACGGCGGAGAATCCGTGCCCGAATTGGCAATCGTGTCGAAATAGTCGCGCCAGGCGACGATCCGGCCGTCCTCGATCTCGAAGATGCCCATCACCGGCACCGTCATCACCGCATTGCCGGCGGCGTCGAGAATGTAGTCGATCCGTTCGGTCAGCACCTTGCCGCCGCTTTCGGCCAGCGCGCGCATCTCGATCTTCATCGCCGCCATGCCTGTCTGCGCGCTGAACTGCTCGTAGAAGCCGACCGCCTCCGCCTTGCCGGTGGTGGTGATCAGCCCGACGTTCTCCCACACCGTCGCGTCGGTGAACCAGCGTTCGACCGCCGCGCGAAAGCCGTCGGGCTCCTCCCACCTGGCGATGAAGGCGCGAACGATGTCGCCGGCGCTCGCCATCAGCCGTGCCCCTGCCCGTCCGGGTTCTGCCCATCCTGGTTCTGTCCGGCATGGTCTTGGCCAGCCTGGGCCTGCAACACGAGCGCACCGGCCGAGTCGAAATAGTCGCGCCAGGCGGCGATCCTGTCGCCCTCGACCTCGAAGATGCCCATCACCGCTGCGGAGAGCAGCACCTTGCCGGTGCCATCGACCATGTGGTCGAGCCGCTCGGTCAGCACCTTGTTGCCGACGGCGGCGATGGCGCGGACCTCGACCCGGATCGTCTCGACGCCGAACTGCGCCTCGAACCCGGCGTTGAGCGCGATCGCCTCCTCCGGCCCGGTAGTGGTGGCGAGGCCGACGTTCTCCCAGACGGTGATGGGCAGGAACGTGTCGCGGATCGCCGCGTCCAGGCCGCCGGGATCGGTCCAGCGGGCAAGAAAATCGGTAACGAGCCCGGTCGGTGTCGGCGCTGCCATGGCGAACTCTCCCGCCCCGTATTCCCCGGAGCGCTGCAGCGCGCAGAATGCGACGCAGGCGAGCCGTTGTAAAGCGCGCGATCATGCTACGCCCGCGCAGTTTGGACGCGCGGAAGCCGCGCCGATCTGGCATGAGCCGGAATGCAAAAAACGGGAGGATGTGCGATGCCGGAGGACCATTACGAAGTGCAGCGGGTGATCACCGCCTATTCGCTGCTCACCGGCCGGGGCGACTGGGACCCGGTGCTGGCGCTGTTCACGGCCGACGGCGCCTGGGAGATCCCGCACCTCGACCTCAAGTTCGAAGGCCACGATGCGCTGCGGGGCGCCTTCCCGCTGCTCTCGGCCGAACTCGAATTCGTGCTGCAGCAGAACGGCCCGGCGCTCATCGCAATCGACGGCGACACCGCCACGGCCCGCTCGACGATCCGCGAGGCGGGCAAGCTCAAGGGCCGGAACGAGAGCGTCGAATACTTCGGCATCTACGCCGATACGCTGGTGCGCACGGCCGAAGGATGGAAGTTCCGCAAGCGGGTGTTCGAAGCGGTGGGCACGCTCAATTTCGCGCTGGCCGCTGCGGAACATTGACGCGGCGAGCGGCACGATCGCGCGGGTCCGCTCGGGAGGCGGATGCCCCTCCGCCATCCGCCGCGCCGAAGGCCCCCTCCCCGAGCAAAGCTCGGGGAGGGCATTATTCCGCCGCCACCCTGCCGCGTTCGAGCAGCGGTGCGAGGTAGTGGCCGGTGAAACTGCGCGGGTTGGCCGCGACCTGCTCGGGCGTGCCTTCGGCGACGATCTCGCCGCCGCGCACGCCGCCTTCGGGGCCGAGGTCGATGATCCAGTCGGCGGTCTTGATGACGTCGAGGTTGTGCTCGATCACCACCACGCTGTTGCCCTGATCGACGAGGCGGTGGAGCACTTCCAATAGCTTGCGCACGTCCTCGAAGTGGAGGCCGGTGGTCGGCTCATCGAGGATGTAGAGCGTCTGCCCGGTCGAGCGGCGGCTCAGTTCCCTCGCCAGCTTGACGCGTTGCGCCTCGCCGCCGGAAAGCGTCGTCGCCTGCTGGCCGACCTTGACGTAGCCGAGGCCGACCTCGTTCAGCATGTGCATCTTGTCGCGGATCGGCGGCACCGCCTTGAAGAACGCCTCGGCATCCTCGATCGTCATGTCGAGCACGTCGGCGATCGAGTGGCCCTTGAACTTCACCTCCAGCGTCTCGCGGTTGTAGCGCTTGCCGCCGCATTCCTCGCAGGTGACGTAGACGTCGGGCAGGAAGTGCATCTCGATCTTGATCAACCCGTCGCCCTGGCAGGCCTCGCAGCGGCCACCCTTGACGTTGAAGCTGAACCGCCCGGGCTTGTAGCCGCGCGCCTCGCTTTCCGGCAGGCCGGCGAACCAGTCGCGGATCTGGGTGAAGGCGCCGGTGTAGGTCGCCGGGTTGCTGCGCGGGGTGCGGCCGATCGGCGACTGGTCGATCTCGATCACCTTGTCGCAGTATTCGAGCCCGCGGATCGCGTCGTGCGGGCCGGCGATGACGCGCGCGCCGTTGAGCTGCCGCGCGGCGCCGGCATAGAGCGTGTCGATCGTGAAGCTCGACTTGCCCGAGCCCGAGACGCCGGTGATGCAGGTGAAGGTGCCGAGCGGGATGCTGGCGGTGACGTTGCGCAGGTTGTTGGCGCGCGCGCCGGCGACCGTCAGCTTGTGCTTGTTACCCTTGCGGCGCTTGGCCGGCACCTCGATCGCGCGCGCGCCGGTGAGGTACTGGCCGGTGAGGCTGTCCTTGCTGGCGAGGATGTCGGCGAGCGCGCCCTGCGCGACGATCTGCCCGCCGTGGACGCCGGCGCCGGGGCCGAGGTCGACGATATGGTCCGCATGGCGGATCGCGTCCTCGTCGTGCTCGACGACGATTACCGTGTTGCCGAGGTCGCGCAGGCGTTTCAGCGTCTCCAGCAGCCGGTCGTTGTCGCGCTGGTGGAGGCCGATCGAGGGTTCATCCAGAACGTACAAAACGCCCGATAGGCCCGAACCTATCTGGCTGGCGAGGCGGATGCGCTGGCTCTCGCCGCCGCTCAGCGTGCCCGAGGTGCGGTCGAGATTGAGGTAATCGAGGCCGACGTTGTTGAGGAACCCCAGCCGCTCGTTGATCTCCTTGAGGATAGCGTGGGCGATCTGCTTCTGCGTGGCGTTGAGCTTGTCCTCGAGCGTGGAGAACCAGGCATAGGCGTCGGCCACCGAGCGGCGGGTGGACATCGAGATGTCCTCGCCGGCGATCTTGACGCTCAGCGCCTCGGGCTTGAGCCGCTTGCCGTCGCAGACCTCGCAGGGCTGCGCGGTCTGGTACTTGGACAGTTCCTCGCGCATCCAGGCGCTCTCGGTCTGCAGCATGCGACGGTTGAGGTTGCCGATCACGCCCTCGAACGCCTTTGTGACCGTGTAGCTCTTCTTGCCGTCGATAAAGGTCAGCGGGACCGGCTTGCCGCCGCTGCCGTGGAGGATGATCAGCCGCACCTCGCCCGGCAGCTCGGCCCAGGGAGTAGTGAGGTCGAAGCCGTATTCCTTCGCCAGGCTGGCGAGCACCTGCATGTAGTAGGGGCTCGGCGGATTGGACTTCGCCCAAGGGACGATCGCGCCCTGCTTGAGCGTCAGGTGCTCGTTGGGCACGACGAGCTGCGCGTCGAACAGCAGCTTCTCGCCCAGCCCGTCACAGGCCGGGCAGGCGCCCTGCGGGGCGTTGAACGAGAACAGGCGCGGCTCGATGGCTTCCAGCGTGAAACCGGAGACCGGGCAGGCGAACTTTTCGCTGAACACGATGCGGTTGGGCGGCAGGCCGGCGCCCTTGAGGCCCGATGCGGCCCTGGGCGCGTGGCCTTCGACAGGCTCAGGCTGAGCGGATTTAGGGTCCGTATCCGCATCCGCTCGTGCTGAGCTGGTCGAAGCACCCGCACCCAGTTCCGCCACCGTGGTATCGGCCAGATCGACATAGGCCAGCCCTTCGGCCAGCTTCAGTGCCTGCTCGAACGAATCCGCCAGCCGCGTTTCGATGCCCTCACGCACCGCCAGCCGGTCGACCACCACCTCGATGTCGTGCTTGTACTTCTTGTCGAGCGCGGGCGCCTCTTCGATGGCGTACATCTCGCCGTCGATGCGCACGCGGGTGTAGCCCGCCTTCTGCCACTCGGCGAGTTCCTTGCGGTATTCGCCCTTGCGGCCACGCACCACGGGGGCGAGCAGGTAGAGCCGGGTGCCCTCGGGCAGCGCCATGACGCGGTCGACCATCTGGCTGACGGTCTGCGCGGTGATCGGCAGGCCCGTCGCCGGCGAATAGGGCACGCCTACGCGCGCCCAGAGCAGGCGCATGTAGTCGTAGATCTCCGTCACCGTGGCGACGGTCGAGCGCGGGTTGCGGCTGGTGGTCTTCTGCTCGATCGAGATCGCGGGGGAGAGCCCGTCGATATGCTCGACATCGGGCTTCTGCATCATCTCGAGGAACTGGCGCGCATAGGCGGACAGCGATTCCACATAGCGGCGCTGCCCCTCGGCATAGATCGTGTCGAACGCCAGGCTGGACTTGCCGCTGCCCGACAGCCCGGTGATGACGATCAGCTTCTCGCGCGGCAGCGCGACGTCGATGCCCTTGAGGTTGTGCTCGCGCGCGCCGCGCACGGTGATGTGGGAGAGACTCATGGGAAGCCGGTGTTCCAGATTTGTTCGATTCGAGCAAGGAGGCGCGCGGCGGGGGCGCCCCGGGCTATGTGGGGAGCGAAGGCTACACCGGCAACTCGCCCGCGACGGCGCGGAACCAAAATGCTGTCCGCGCCGTTTCTCGGGCAGGAAGAGGGCCCGCCTGCGGCGTCCATCCCTATAGTCCCGCGCCGCCGACAGGAGCCGACGATGCCTTCACCTCTGGGCCAGACCTCATGGCGACCGAATCTCACGAGCGATTCGCTGTTCGTCCGCGACCTGTTGCCGTCGCACAACTGGGGCTGGTTCGCGCTTCGCGGCGTCCTGGCAATCGCCTTCGGCATCGGCGTGCTGCTGCTGCCCGGCATCGCGCTTTTCACCCTGGCGCTGGTCTTCGCTGCCTACAGCTTCGCCGACGGCCTGCTGCGCCTCGTCAGCGGCATCCGCGGCGCCCGGGCGCGCCAGGATCGCTGGTCGGCGCTGATCGTGTCGGGACTGCTGGGTATCGCCGTGGGCGTGATCTTCTTCTTTTTCCCGCTTCTGGGAACAGTCGCTTACGCAGTCCTAGCGATCGCGCTGGTAGCAACCTGGGCGATCACGACCGGCGTGCTGGAAATCGTTGCGGCCATTCGCCTGCGCCGTCTGATCCGGGGCGAGTGGCTGCTGTTCCTGTCGGGCGCCCTGTCCATCGCGCTCGCCGTCGGTATCCTGGCACTGTTCTGGATCGCGCCGGGAGCGACGATGCTGTCGCTCGCATGGCTGATCGGCCTTTACGCGCTGGCCGCCGGGGTCTCTCTGCTGGTGCTGGCCTTCCGTTTGCGCCGGCACAACGGCCGGTGACATTCGGGATGGGCCGCCGCCCGCTCCCCGCCACTCATCCGGAACCCTTTTCAGCCTGCCGCGTTTTCCATTTTGGCGGTTCCTTTTCGGCGCACCTTCCCCCCACCCCCACCCCGCGCCGAAAAGGAGCCCCAATACGACTGAGGGAAAATCGATGTCCTACGGCCATCTCGCCCCCTATCGCCGCCGCATCTACGGCCGCGACGACAGATTCGCGACGGGCTCGCTGCTTTTCGACCTGCATCGTCATCGGCGACTGACGAGGAACCGGAAATCCGACAAGCCGCACAAGACGCGGCTTTTCACCGGCCTTTGACCGGCCGCCACCCGTCGGGCCGCGCCTCTCGCGGCGCACCGAGGGATATTGCTTAAGGGGTTAAGCCTATCGGCTGGCGTTGTGCCGCTTCGGCACGCCGGAGACTCACCGGCTGCGAAGCGCGCCGCGACACGATACGCGCGTGAGACGCGTAGCGACCAGCGAGGCCGATGGACCCCAGTTTCGCCCTTACTTCCGAACAGCGCCCGCGCGATTTCTCCGCGCGGCTGCGACGTTCGCGCGCGCGCAGTCTGGGCGCGGCAAGGGCGCCGCGGCGTCATGGCCGGCGCGCGCTGGCGCTGCTGTCCGCGGTAGCGCTGCCCGCCTTCGCCATGCCGGCCGATTGGGCCCTCGGCATCGCCGCCGCCGGGCCAGCCGGGACGCCAGTGGCGCCCATGCCGTTCGAGCGGCCCGGCGAGAGCTTCCCCGGCGCCGCGTTCTACTACCTCGCCGGCGAGCCGGCGCCCGCGCCGCTCGGGCAGGGCATCCACTCCGACGCCGAGCCGGCGCCCACACGCGTCGAGCCGGCCGGTCCGGCGGCGCGCGCGATGCGCCTCGGCAACAGCGGAGTCGACCGCAGCCGCGCGGTACAATGCCTGACCGCGGCGATCTATTACGAGGCGGCGAGCGAGCCCGATGCCGGCCAGCGCGCCGTGGCGCAAGTGGTGCTCAACCGCGTCGCGCATCCATCGTACCCCGGCACGGTCTGCGGCGTCGTCTATCAGGGATCGGAGCGGACCACCGGCTGCCAGTTCAGCTTCACCTGCGACGGCGCGCTGGCGCGCGTGCCGAACCGCATGTTCTGGCGACGGGCGGAAGACGTCGCGCGCGAGGCGCTGTCGGGCTTTGTCTATGCGCCGGCGGGCCTGGCCACGCATTACCACACGGTGGCGGTGCATCCCTATTGGGCCGAGAGTCTCGACTATCTGGGCACGATAGGCGCGCATCGCTTCTATCGGTTCAAGGGCCCTGCCGGCCAGCCGGCAACCTTCCGCTTCGCCTATCTGGGCGGTGAGCCGCCGGCCGCGCCGCATCCGCGCAACACCGCACCGCGCGCGGCCGAGGCGGCTCCTGATCCCGTCGCGATCCAGCGCGCCTATGAAAGCGGCCTCCAGGCGGCGCAGCGCGACGCCTTCCTCCCCGCCGTCGCCGCGCCCGGCCATGCGAAGCCTGCATCGGCGCCGGTCTACGCCGCCGAACTGGAACGCCGCGGCGGCGATGCGCTCTATCGCGGCGATGGCCTGCCGAATGCCAGCGACGTGCTGCCAGAATACCAGCAGAGCGGCCGCTGGATCGTGCAGCCGGGCAACTGAGCCCCGTCCGCGATCCACTCTCCTCCCGCACCCGGGATGAAAAGAGAGGATTGGTGAACCTTCCGGCAACCATAGGGCACAACCAAGGCTTAGGCGCCGCGCCGATAGGACGGCGGAGAGAACTTGCCGGAGCCCTGCTGCAATGACGATCCGCTTCGCTGCCGCCCGCCGTGGAGACGATACCGTCCGCCGCGTGATCGGAGCGGTGGTGCCCCCCACGGCCGCCAACGACAACATCCGGGGCACGACCGACGACAAGATGCTTCGCGCGGCGCTGCGTCATTTCGCGACATACGGCCTGGGTGCGGCCGAGGCGGCCCGAAACAACGCGGAGACAGCCTTCTTCGCCGGCAACCGCAGCGACTACCGCTGGTGGCTCGGCATCTGCCGCATGCTCGACCGGCGCATGGCAGATGCCGTCGCCGCCAACCAACGCTGATCGCACGGTGCTCGCCACCGGGCGGCCGCCCCCCTCCCCCCATGCGTGGGTGGCTCAATTCTCACCACGCGGTTAACCATTCGGTGACAGCTTTGCGCTATCGCCGCCAAGTCGAATGGGAGCCGTTCCAATTTCGCGTCTACGTAACTTGATGCGCGTGCGCTTGGGCACCGATACCTTGGACGACAGGGTGCGCAGCATTCTGGTCGAGACGCTGTACACCAATCCCACGAGCCTCGCGATCGCCGCCCTTACCGGCATCGCCACCGCCGCCACCGCCGCCTATATATCGCGCGAACCGATGATCACGAATGCCGCGGTCGCGCTTTCGATCATTGCCACCGCCCGGGTTTTCGCCGCCTTCGTCCTGCCCCGCCGCAAGGACGCAGCGACGCTGCCGCTCGAATTGATCTTCGAAATCGGCGCGTTCAGCTATGCGCTGATGGTGGGCGTGCTGTGCGCCTATACCGTATTCCTCGACGCGCCGATCGTCGCGCAGTTGACGATGGTATGCAGCGCCATGTGCTATGGCGTGGGCATCGCGGCGCGCAACGCCGGCCGGCCGGCCATCGCCATCGGCCAGCTTCTGCTGACGATGGTGCCGCCAATCTTCGCTTTCTTCATGCAGCCCGGCTGGGCCTACAAGGTTCTGGGCGTGAGCACGCTGCTGGTCATCCCGGCGATGATCACGATCACGCTCAACGTCTTTCGCACGCTGCGCAATTCGATCGCCGCCGCCGAAACCAGCGCCTGCCTCGCCGAAAAAATGCAGATCCTCGCCCGCTCGGACGTGGTCACCGGCCTGCTCAACCGCGCCGGCCTCAACCACCATCTGCTCGAACGCATGCCCCACCTCGATCCGAGCAAAAAGCTGGCGCTGTTCTGGATGGACCTCGACCGCTTCAAGGAGGTCAACGATTCGCTCGGCCACCAGACCGGCGACAAGCTTCTCGCCGAAATCGCGGCCCGCCTGAGGCATGTGGCGCCGGACAACGCCACGGTTGCCCGGTTCGGCGGCGACGAGTTCATCGTCGCCTGCGAGACAGACAGCCGCCAGGAGGTCGAGCATCTCGCCCAGCGGATGATGGAGGAAATCAGCCGTCCCATCCGCATCGACGAGAACCGGCTGGAGATCGCCAGTTCGATGGGCATCGCGCTGCATCCGGACGACGGCGAGGACTTCGACACGCTGATGCAGGGTGCGGACCTCGCGCTCTATCGCTCCAAGGTCAACGGCCGCAAGCAGGTGACGTTCTTCGACCCTTCGATGACCCGCAACCTCGTCCGCCGGCGCGAGATCGAAAGCGAGCTGCGGCTTGCCCTGCAGCGTGACGAACTGTCGATCTTCTTCCAGCCGGTGGTCGATCTCGCCACTGGCCGCATCCGCAGCTTCGAGGCGCTGGTGCGCTGGTTCCACCCGGAAAAGGGCGAGTTGCGCCCCGACGAGTTCATCCCGGTCGCCGAGGAAACCGGCGCGATCATCACGCTGGGCAACTGGATCACCGCCCAGGCCGCCCGCGCCGCGGCGCAATGGCCCGAAGAAGTGACCATCGCCGTCAACCTCTCGCCACTTCAGATAAAGGCGCCGGGCGCCGCACTCGGCATCCTCTCGGCGCTGCGCGAGGCGAAACTTTCGCCCGCGCGGCTCGAACTCGAGATCACCGAAACGGTGCTCATTGACCACAGCCGGAACACGGAGAGCTTCATCAACGAACTGGCCGAAGCCGGCGTACGCTTCGCGCTCGACGATTTCGGCACGGGCTATTCCTCGTTGAGCTATCTCAACACCTATCCCTTCTCCAAGATCAAGGTCGACCGCAGCTTCGTCTCGGGCATCAACCAGGGCAAGAAAAGCGACGCGATCATCCGTGCCGTCTCCGGCATGGGCGCGACCCTTGGCATGGAAATCGTCGCCGAGGGCCTCGAGACGATCGAGCAGGTCCGCGCCGTATCCGAGGCCGGCTGCACGCTCGGCCAGGGCTATTACTTCAGCCGCCCGGTGCCCGACTATCTCGCCGCCATGCTGCTGGCCAAGGAGCGCGAGAAGCCCGACGATCAGTGCCTGAGCGGCTGATCCGGGCGCTCAGCCAGAGCACGGGCGCAGGTTATTTATCGCTAATGAGAACTATTATTATATAGCAGAGAGTAAAACCATATTTTCAACCGTTTTCGCGGTTGCAATGCGCGCGTCTCGCGCCTAGGGGACCGAACGAAACCGGGCGCCTGCCGGCGGTCGGGGCACCGCAGGCCGCCATTGCCCGACGCCCCATTGAAGGACATCGTCTATCATGGCTCGCAAGAAGATCGCCCTCATCGGCGCCGGCAACATCGGTGGCACGCTGGCCCATCTCGCCGCGCAGAAGGAACTGGGCGACATCGTCCTGTTCGACGTGGTGGAGGGCGTTCCCCAGGGCAAGGCACTGGACCTGCTGCAGTGCGGCCCGGTCGAGGGCTTCGACGTCAGCCTCAAGGGCACCAACGACTATGCCGACATCGCGGGCGCCGACGTGGTCATCGTCACCGCCGGCGTGCCGCGCAAGCCGGGCATGAGCCGCGACGATCTGCTGGGCATCAACCTCAAGGTGATGAAGGCCGTCGGCGAGGGCATCCGCGACAACGCACCCGACGCTTTCGTCATCTGCATCACCAACCCGCTCGACGCCATGGTCTGGGCGCTGCGCGAATTCTCGGGCCTGCCGCACAACAAGGTGGTCGGCATGGCCGGCGTGCTCGATTCGGCGCGCTTCTCGACCTTCCTCGCGGAAGAGTTCGGCGTCTCGGTGCGCGACGTCTCCAGCTTCGTGCTCGGCGGCCACGGCGACACGATGGTGCCGATCGTCGAGTATTCGACCGTCAAGGGCATCCCCGTGCCGGATCTCATCAAGATGGGTCGCTCGACCCAGGAGCGCATCGACGCGATCGTCACGCGCACTGCCAACGGCGGCGGCGAGATCGTCGGCCTGCTCAAGACCGGCTCGGCGTTCTACGCCCCGGCCGCCTCGGCGATCGCCATGGCCGAGAGCTATCTGGGCGACCAGAAGCGCGTCCTGCCCTGCGCCGCGCACCTGACCGGCCAGTACGGGGTCAATGACCTCTACGTCGGCGTGCCGGTGGTGATCGGCGCCGGCGGCGTCGAACAGGTCGTCGAGATCGCGCTGAACGATACGGCCAAGAGCAAGCTCCAGCTCTCGATCGACGCGGTCAAGGAACTGCTGGTTGCCTGCAAGGGCATCGACAACTCGCTGGCTTGATTTCCCGCCGTCAGTCAACATTCGGACGAAGACCGATCTCCCCTCCCCAGGAGCACTGAATGTCCATTCTCGTCGACAAGAACACCAAGGTCATCACCCAGGGCATGACCGGCTCGACCGGCAGCTTCCACACCCAGGCGGCGCTCGACTACGGCACGCAGATGGTCGCCGGCGTCACCCCCGGCAAGGGCGGCACCAGCCACCTCGGCCTGCCGCAGTTTGACACCGTCGCGGAAGCCCAGGCCGCGACCGGCGCCACCGCGAGCTGCATCTACGTGCCGCCGGCCGGCGCCGCCGACGCGATCCTGGAGGCGATCGACGCCGGGATCGAACTGATCGTCGCGATCACCGAGGGTATCCCGGTGCTCGACATGGTGCGCGTCAAGCGCGCGCTCTCGGGCACCAGGTCGCGCCTGATCGGCCCGAACTGCCCCGGCGTGCTGACCCCCAACGAGTGCAAGATCGGCATCATGCCGGGCAACATCTTCTCGCAGGGCTCGGTCGGCGTCGTCAGCCGCTCGGGCACGCTGACCTATGAGGCGGTGTTCCAGACGACCAACGAGGGCCTGGGCCAGACCACCGCGGTCGGCATCGGCGGCGATCCGGTCAACGGCACCAACTTCATCGACGTGCTGGAACTGTTCCTGGCCGACGACGCGACCAAGTCGATCATCATGATCGGCGAGATCGGCGGTTCGGCCGAGGAAGAGGCGGCGCAGTTCCTCAAGGACGAGGCGAAGCGCGGGCGCAAGAAGCCGATGGTCGGCTTCATCGCCGGCCGCACGGCGCCTCCCGGGCGCCGCATGGGCCACGCCGGCGCGATCGTCTCGGGCGGCCAGGGCGGCGCCGAGGACAAGATCGCGGCGATGGAGGAGGCCGGCATCCGCGTCTCCCCCTCGCCTTCGGAACTCGGCACGACGCTGGCGGGACTGCTGAAGGAACTGGCGTAAGCCCCGCAAAGGCGGGCACCCTCGGGAGGCTGGATCGAACGATGATTGAGGCCCCTCTCCAACCGACCGATCCCCCCGTCCGTCCGGCGGGGCAATAGGAGCACATGCATGAAGCCCGGCTGCGTCCATTTGCTGACGAACAGGCCGGGCGGAATGCGTTGCATCGGGATGGGCCGCGATCCGACCGGCGCATGGAACAGCTTCGCGAACGGATGGTTTCCTGGTTCACGCGGGGTTACGGTTACGGTTACAACTGCCACTGTCATCACGGAGGGGCCCTCTGCAGCCCGCCGGAGCCCCGCCTTCGCGGGGGTGCAAGGGGTTTGGATTAATGGGTAACGAAAGCTTGGATTTCTTTCCCGACGATCCCCAGCCGGGCCCGAGCTGGCAGCGTGCCGGCTGGCCACCGCTGGGCAGCGCCGTCGAGGACGATCTGACGCAGGCGCTCGATCCCACGGCGGTGAAGGCCGCGGTCAAGGCGGCGGCGCAAAAGGCCGGGGTGCCGGTCGACGAGGCGGCGGTCGAGGCCGCCGCGGCGGATTCGATCCGGGCGCAGCTTCTGATCCGCACCTACCGCGTGCGCGGCCATCTCGCCGCCGACCTCGATCCGCTGGGGCTGCACCGCAGCGAGCTGCCGGCCGACCTCACGCCCGAATACCACGGCTTCTCGGGCGACGCGCTCGACCGCAAGCTCTACATCGGCGGCGCGCTCGGCCTCGAATGGACGACCGTGCGCGAAATCGTCGACATCCTGCGCGCCAATTACTGCGGCAAGATCGGCCTCGAATACATGCACATCTCCGACGTCGAGGAACGCCGCTTCCTCCAGGAGCGCATGGAAGGCGCCGACAAGTCGATCGACTTCACCGTCATGGGCAAGAAGGCGATCCTGCAGGCAGTGATCCGCGGCGAACAATACGAGAAGTTCCTCGGCAAGAAGTACGTCGGCACCAAGCGCTTCGGCCTCGATGGCGGCGAAAGCATGATCCCGGCGCTGGAATCGGTGATCAAGCGCGGCGGCCAGACGGGCGTGCGCGAGATGGTCGTCGGCATGGCGCACCGTGGCCGGCTCAACGTGCTCGCCAACGTCATGGCCAAGCCCTATCGCGTGATCTTCCACGAGTTCTCGGGCGGCACCGCCAATCCCGAGGACGTCGGCGGCTCGGGCGACGTCAAGTACCACCTCGGCACCTCGACCGACCGCGAGTTCGACGGGATCAAGGTGCACATGAGCCTGGTCCCCAACCCCTCGCACCTCGAAACGGTCGACCCGGTGGTGCTCGGCAAGGCCCGCGCGACGCTGACCATGCGCGACGACCTGCACGAAATGAACCAGGTGCTGCCCGTGCTCCTTCACGGCGACGCCGCCTTTGCCGGTCAGGGCATCGTCTGGGAGACGCTGGGCTTCCAGGGCATCCGCGGTTACGCGACCGGCGGCTGCATCCACTTCATCATCAACAACCAGATCGGCTTCACCACCAGCCCGCAGTTCGCGCGCAACTCGCCCTACCCGTCGGACGTCGCCAAGGGCGTCCAGGCGCCGATCTTCCACGTCAACGGCGACGATCCCGAGGCGGTGACCTTCGCCTGCAAGCTGGCCATCGACTTCCGGCAGCAGTTCGACAAGGACGTGGTCATCGATATGTGGTGCTATCGCCGCTTCGGCCACAACGAGGGCGACGAGCCGAGCTTCACCCAGCCGCTGATGTACGCCAGCATCCGCCAGCACCCGCCGGTGTCCGAGATCTATGCCGCGCGACTGGTAGAGGAAGGCGTGATCGACGGCGATTTCCCGCGTGAATATGCCGACCACTTCGTCGCCACGCTGGAGACCGAATTCGAGGCGGCCAAAAGCTACAAGCCCAACCAGGCGGACTGGTTCGCCGGCCGCTGGAGCGGGTTCAACAAGCCGATCGACCCCGAAACCGCCCGCCGCAACGTGCCTACCGGCATCGAACAGAAGCTGTTCGACAGCCTCGGCCGCACGCTGACGACGGTTCCCGAAGGCCTGGCCATCCACAAGACGCTGAACCGCGTGCTCGACGGCAAGCGGCGCGCATTCAAGACCGGCGAGGGCTTCGACTGGGCAACGGGTGAGGCGCTGGCTTTCGGCAGCCTCATCTCCGAAGGCTACGGCGTGCGCCTGTCAGGCCAGGATTCGGGCCGCGGCACCTTCAGCCAGCGGCACGCCGTCTGGGTCGACCAGAAGGACGAGCACAAGTACGTACCGCTCTCGACCGTGCCGCACGGCCGCTTCGAGGTGCTCGACAGCCCGCTGAGCGAATACGGCGTGCTCGGCTTCGAGTACGGCTATGCGATGACCGATCCCAAGACGCTGGTGCTGTGGGAGGCACAGTTCGGCGACTTCGCCAACGGCGCGCAGATCATCATCGATCAGTACATCGCCGCCGCCGAGGCCAAGTGGCTGCGCGCCAACGGTCTGGTGCTGCTGCTGCCGCACGGGTACGAAGGCCAGGGGCCGGAGCACTCCTCGGCCCGCATGGAGCGCTTCCTGCAGCTCTGCGCGCAGGACAACATCCAGGTCTGCAACATCACCACGCCGTCGAACTATTTCCACGCGCTGCGGCGGCAGATGCACCGGCCGTTCCGCAAGCCGCTGATCATCATGACGCCCAAATCGCTGCTGCGGCATCCGCTGGCGAAATCGGAGCTTGAGGACTTCATCGGCGAAAGCCACTTCCGCCGCATCATGTCCGACCGCAATCCGCCGTCCGACAAGGCGGTGCGCAAGCTCGTGCTCTGCTCGGGCAAGGTCGGCTACGACCTGATGGAAGCGCGCGACGCGGCCGAGTTGAAGGACGTGACGATCATCCGGCTGGAACAGCTTTACCCCTTCCCCGGCGAGCCCCTGGCGCTGCGCATCTCCAGGATGCCCAACCTGGAGGACGTCGTCTGGTGCCAGGAGGAGCCGCGCAACGGCGGCGGCTGGTTCTTCGTCGAGCCGCTGATCGAGGAAGCCCTGCAAGAAGCCGGATGCGAGATCGCGCGCCCGCGCTACGCCGGCCGCGCGGCAAGCGCATCACCCGCGACGGGCCTCGCCAAACGGCACGAGGCCGAACAGGGCGCGCTCATCGCCGATGCGCTCGGCCTGTCCGTCCGCTCCGAGATCCGCCGCCGTAGCGGCAAGAAATCCTGATCGCAGGAAGGTCCAGCATGTCCAGCGAAGTCAAAGTCCCCACTCTCGGCGAATCCGTGTCCGAGGCCACCATCGGCCAGTGGCTCAAGCAGCCGGGCGATGTCGTCAAACTCGACGAGCCGATCGCCAGCCTGGAAACCGACAAGGTCGCGATCGAGGTCATGGCGCCCGTCGCCGGCGTGATGGGCCAGCACATCGCCAAGGAGGGCGAGACCGTCTTGGTCGGCGCGGTGATCGCGACGATCGAGGACACCACGGCAGTCGCCGGCGCCGCGCCGGTCGCCCCGCGCGAGGAAAGGGCGATCCCGCCCGCCTCCGATACGCTTCCGCCCAAGGGCACGCCGGCGGCGACCGAGACCGAGGCAGCGGTCCTGTCCCCCTCGGTCCGCCGCGCGGTGCTCGAATACGGCATCGACCCGGCCACCGTGAAGGGTACCGGCAAGGACGGCCGCCTGACCAAGGAGGACGTCGTCCACGCCGCACAGGCCAAGCAGGCGGCCCCCGCTCCCGCCGCGACCGCCCCCGCGCCAAGCCCGGCGACGGCCGGCGAGCGCCGCGAGGAGCGCATCAAGATGACGCGCCTGCGCCAGACCGTCGCGCGCCGGCTCAAGGAGGCGCAGGACACCGCGGCGCTGCTCACCACCTTCAACGACTGTGACATGACAGAGGTGATCGCCGCGCGCGAGCGTTACAAGGATCTGTTCGAGAAGAAGCACGGAGTGCGCCTGGGCTTCATGAGCTTCTTCGCCAAGGCGGCGTGCCTGGCGCTCAAGGACATCCCCGCGGCCAACGCCTATATCGAGGGCGACGAGATCGTCTATCACGACTATGTCGACATCTCGGTCGCGGTCTCGGCGCCCAACGGCCTTGTCGTGCCGGTGGTGCGCAATGCCGACCGCATGTCCTTCGCCGAGATCGAGAAGACCATCGCCGATTTCGGCAAGCGCGCACGCGAAGGCACGCTGACGCTCGACGACATGAAGGGCGGCACCTTCACCATCTCCAACGGCGGCGTCTTCGGATCGCTGATGTCGACGCCGATCATCAACCCCCCGCAGTCGGCGGTGCTCGGCCTCCATCGCATCGAGGACCGGCCGGTCGCGCGCAACGGTCAGGTCGTGATCCGACCGATGATGTACCTCGCCTTGAGCTACGACCATCGCCTGATCGACGGCCGCGAGGCGGTGACCGCGCTCAAGATCATCAAGGAAGCGATCGAGGACCCGACGCGGCTGCTGATAGATCTGTAGGGCCAGCCTTGCGCGACATCCTTCGCCAAGCCCAGGATGAGCGGATGCTGCGTTGGCGTGCCCTGAAATTCCCAGACCCGCTCAAGCTGAGCTTGTCGAAGCCCATGCGCTACGGAGGTCCCGATGGCTGACCAGAACTACGATTACGACGTCCTCGTCATCGGTGCCGGGCCCGGCGGCTACGTCACCGCGATCCGCGCGGCGCAGCTCGGCTTGAAGGCCGCCTGCGTCGAAGCGCGCGAGACGCTGGGCGGCACCTGCCTCAACGTCGGCTGCATCCCTTCCAAGGCACTGTTGCACGGCTCGGAACTGTTCGAGCAGGCGGCGCACGGTACGCTTGCCAGGTTCGGCGTCAAAACCGGCCCGGTCGAGCTGGACCTCGGCGCGCTCCAGGGCGAAAAGGCGGCCGCGGTCAAGGAACTGACCGCCGGTATCGCCTTCCTGTTCAAGAAGAACAAGGTCGACTGGCTCAAGGGTCTCGCCAGCTTCAAGGACGCGCATACCGTGGAGGTCGCCGGCAAGAGCTACACGGCAAGGAATGTGGTCATCGCCACCGGCTCGTCGGTGACGCCGCTGCCCGGTGTCCAGGTGGACAATGCCAAGGGCCTGATCGTCGATTCGACCGGCGCACTGGCGCTGAAGCGCGTGCCGCAGCATCTCGTCGTCATCGGTGGCGGCGTGATCGGGCTGGAACTGGGTTCCGTCTGGCGGCGGCTGGGTGCCAGGGTCACGGTCGTCGAATTCCTCGACCAGCTCCTCCCCGGCATGGACGGCGAGGTGCGCAAGGAAGCGGCCAAGCTGTTCAAGAAGCAGGGCATGGACCTGAAGCTCTCGACCAAGGTCACCAAGGCAGCGACCAGGGGCAAGAAGGTCACGCTGACGGTGGAACCCGCCGCGGGGGGCGAGGCGGAAACGCTGGAAGCCGACTGCGTGCTGGTCGCGATCGGTCGGCGGCCCAATACCGAGGGTCTGGGGCTCGACCGGATCGGCCTGACGCTCAATCCACGCGGGCAGATCGAGACCGACCACGCCTTCCGCACCAAGGTCGACGGCGTCTGGGCGATCGGCGACGTGATCCCCGGCCCGATGCTGGCGCACAAGGCCGAGGACGAGGGGGTGGCCGTCGCCGAGAACATCGCCGGCCAGCATGGCATCGTGAACCACGCGGTGATCCCCAGCGTGGTATACACCAGCCCCGAGATCGCCGGCGTCGGCCTGACCGAGGAGCAGGCGAAGGAACGGGGCGAGATCAAGGTCGGCAAGTTCCCGATGCTGGCCAACAGCCGCGCCAAGACCAACCGCGAGCCCGACGGCTTCGTCAAGGTCATCGCCGATGCCCGGACCGACCGCGTGCTCGGCGTCTGGTGCATCGCCAGCGTTGCCGGCACGATGATCGCCGAGGCCGCGCTGGCGATGGAATTCGGCGCGACGAGCGAGGACATCGCCTACACCTGCCACGCGCATCCGACGCATTCGGAGGCGGTCAAGGAAGCGGCGATGGCCGTGCGCGGCAAGCCGATCCACATCTGACCGCCGGACGGCGCGGCAACGAGACGACGTTCCGCGCCGTCGTTGATCCCGATCAAGGAAACGCATCCTCGCGGACTGCAGCGTTACTGCAGTTCCATGGGGAGAATTTTCATGATCGGTTTTCTCGGCGCGCATTTCGAAATGCTGGTGCTCGTGGCTTTCGGAGCCTTTACCGTAGCGCTTGGCCTCACCTCGATCATCGACGCGGTGAAGCGCGAGCAATAGGGTCCGGGACCGCCCCGAACGCGGCGCGTCCGGAGCGGACCGGCTATTCCGGCCGGGACGCCGGGCTGCTATCCTTGCGCGATGACGAAAGCCGCGATCGCCCCCTACCGGCAACCCGCCAGACCCCCGCTGCGCCCGCGCGGACGGCCGAAGCTTGACGACGTCCTCGAAATCGAGACCAGGCTGCTCGCGGCGGCGTTGGCCGAATTCGTCCGCCACGGCTATGGCGGGTCGTCGATGCGTTCCATCGCGGCCGCCGCAAACGTCTCGCGCACAACGCTGCTGGCGCGATTCGCGACGAAAGGCGATCTGTTCCGCGCGATCATGCATCAGCAGATCGAGCGAATGTCGGCCACGACCTATCTGCGTGCGGATGGCGGAACCGATTTGCGCAAGGGCCTGACGGCCTATGCCAACCGGGCGCTGGCCTACAGCCTCGAAGGCGATCTCCTGGCGATCAACCGGCTGATCTACAGCGTATCGGGCCAGTTCCCCGAAATCGACCATGCGGCCATGGAAAGCACGAAGCTGGGCATAGCCCAGGTGACCGAGTTCATCCGCCAGTGCGCGGACGCCGACGGCGTCCCCTGCCGCGACCCGCGCGTCCCGGCCGAAGCGTTCACCCTGCTGCTGCGGGGGTGGTACGGCTGCGTCATGCTGAGCAACCGCACCGTGGCGGTCACGGAACGCGAGAGCTGGGTCGAGAGCATGGTCGGATGCCTGATCGGCGGCCGCGCCGCGTGGTGACGCCCGACAGAAGCCCCCGGCCACCCATTTGCAGCCTGGATGGCGGATGGGAAAAGGCAAGGCTTGACGCGGGGTTCCGCGCGGTGGATAGCGCAAAAGAACCACATGGTATGTTTACACCGACCGTGCTCTGAAACGCCGCGGCCACGAGAGGGAGCGTATACGATGATCGAGGCTGTCGATCTTTCCGAACGAATCGGCTCCGAAGTGCGGTCCGGCGCCGACGAGATCCTGACGCCCGAAGGCGCGGCGGAACTGCGCGCGCTGCTGATCCGGCGCGGCGTGCTCGTGTTCAGGCAGCTCGGCTTCACCGACGAGCAGCAGGTGCGCCTCGCCGGGCTGCTCGGCACGGTCCGCGCCGAGGGCAAGGACGGCATCCACAAGATCACCCTCGATACCAAGGTCAGCGCCACGGCCGAATACCTCAAGGGCTCGTTCCTCTGGCACATGGACGGCACGCACGACGACGTGCCGGTCTTCGCCTCGCTGCTCACCGGGCGCAAGCTCTCGGCGGTCGGCGGCAGGACCTGGTTCGCCAACTCCTACGCCGCCTACGAGGAACTGCCGCAAGACTTCAAGGACCGCATCGAGAACCTGAAGGTGCTGCACAGCTTCGAAACCTCGATGCAGCGCGCCGAGGTCGAGCCGACACCCGCGAACGTCGCCTACTGGCGCAGCATTCCCAACCGCACGCACAACCTGGTGTGGAAGCACGGGTCCGGCCGCAAGTCGCTGGTCATCGGCTGTCACGCCTCGCACGTCGTCGGCATGGACCGGGCCGAGAGCGACGCCCTGATCGCCGAACTGATCGACTGGGTGACGCAGCCCAGGTTCACCTACGGCCACGACTGGACCGTGGGCGACATGCTGATCTGGGACAACACCGGCGTGCTCCACCGGGTCGATCCCTATCCGCTGGAAAGCGGACGGATGATGCACCGCACGACCCTGGTGGGCGAAGAGGCGTTCGCCTGAGCGGAGAGCGGCGGCACCGGGCTTGCCAGGGGCATTCGACACCGCCGGTAAAATCGTCCACATTGGCATCGGCCCGCAAATTGCGTTGCCCGCCCCCCTGCGATCGCGCAGAGGCGCAAGCGACTACGCCGCCTGGGGAAGGGGCTCGTTGGGACGATGACAGCGGAACGGATCAGACCTCTCTTCACCGGCAAGTCTGAAAAACCTGTACGCAAGCCGGGCCGTGGCCCCGGCCGCCCGACCGCCGCGGTCATTGCCCAGCGCAACGAGGAATTGCTCGACAAGGCGCTCGACTTCTTCCTCGACAACGGGTTCGAGGCGACCACGATCGACGCCATCTGCAATGCCCTGGGCATGTCGCGCCGGACGATCTATTCGCGCTACGGCGACAAGGAGACGCTGTTCCGCGCGGCGCTGCAGCGGGGAATCGAGGAATGGGTGATCCCGGTCGAAACGATGCGTGGGCAGGAACGCGACGACCTGGAGGAAACGCTGCGCAACATCGCCAAGGTGTGGGTCGCCAACATGCGGCGGCCTTCGGTCATGCGGCTGGCGCGGATCGCCAATACCGAGGTGTTCCACAGGCCGGAGATCGCCGAATACCTCTGGGAGCGCACCGCGCAGACGGTGATCGGCTACCTGACGGACCTGTTCCGGCGGCGACTGCGCCCCGGCGAAGCGGAAATTCCGGATGCCGAGGACGCGGCCTCCGCCTTCCTCATCCTGGTGCTGGAGGGATCGATCCAGCTCGTGATCTGGGGGCGCGTGCCGGACGAGGATCTCGAGCGTCAGATCACCTACCGAACCCGGCTGTTCCTGAAAGGCGCGCAGGAACCGCCACCGCTCAAAAAATAAGAATACACCCTGACATTACTGATTGATCCAACTCGCGCCAGGATTTAGGCTCGCTCCCGAAAGCAGCGCGGCCGCGAGCGAACGCGGCACCGATATTGGGCAGGAGGATCAAGGCATGTCTGCAACGAAACCGGGCGAATGCATCGACCACGGCCCGTTGATCGCCGACATCGATTTCACCCCGTTCCGCATGCGCGTATCGACCGAGCGCTATCACTCGCAGGGCTACCACCTGCGCGAGCGCGAAAGGCTGTGGATGCGCGTCTGGCAGGTCGCTGGCCGTGCCGACGAGATCCCCGGTGCAGGCGACTGGATGGTCTACAATATCTTCGACCAGTCCTATGTCCTGGTGCGCGGCCGCGACGGCAAGGTGCGCGGCTTCGTCAACGCCTGCCGCCACCGCGGCAACGCCTTCTGCGATGGCAAGGGGCATTCGGCGCGGTTCACCTGCCCCTATCACAACTGGTCCTACGGCCTCGACGGCGCGCTGCTCGCCGTTGCCAAGCCGGACTTCGACGGCACCGTGGAAGAGTTCGTCGGCGAGAAGTCCGAACTGGGCCTGATCGAGGTGCCGGTCGAATGCTTCGCCGGCTTCGTCTTCCTCAATCCGGATCGGAACGCCGGCCCGCTTGCCGAATTCCTGGGCGAGATCAAGGACCTGCTGGAGCCCTACAAGCTCGACGAGATGGTTCCGGTCGGCCTCAACGTGCGCGAGGCGATCGACTGCAACTGGAAGGTGGTGATGGACGCCTTCCAGGAAGGCTACCACGTTCAGGGCGTGCACCCCGAACTCGTCAAGGCCATGGACGAATCGAAGGAGCGCTATGGCTTCTTCGGCGATCACAGCGTCGCCACCGGCCCGTTCGGCGACGCCAACCTCGACGATTTCGGTCCCGAGAAGCAGATCGAATCGGTCCATTACCTGCCTGCGACCTTCCCCGGCGTCGCCGAAGTGCTGCCGCGCTTCGACGAACTGGTAGCGCAGCATCGCGGAGCGGACGGCAGCCTGACCTTTCCCGAAGGCGTGAACGGCCGCCTGCTGCTGCAGCAGGCCACGCGCGACACGCTGACGCAGAGGGGGCTCGACGTCAGCCGCCTGACCGACATCCAGATGAGCGACAACCACTTCCATCTGGTGTTCCCCAACCTGTTCATGACGATCCGCGCCAGCGAGGCGACGGTGATCATCTCGGTTCCGCATCCCGGCGGCGATCCCAACCGCTGCATCTGGCATGTCATCAACCTGATGTGGCTGCCGCCCGAGCAGCGCGCCGGGCGCCGCGAGCCGCTGCTCGAGATCGCCGAGGGCGACCACTTCAGCTATTTCCTCGCGCTCGAGCAGGACTACGACCAGATGGAGCGGCAGCAGACCGGCCTGCGCAATTCGACGCCCAGGGAAATGGCGCTGACCCGGCAGGAAGTGCGCCTGGCGCACTTCCATTCGGCGCTCGACGGCTGGGTGGAATCCGGCGACGGGCGCTGACCGCGCCCGCCGGACCACGACAGGAAAGAAACGAGAAACAAGGGAGTTCCGCGTGCGCATCATCACCGCTACGGGCACGGTCGACGAGACCGGCCCGCTGACCAGGATCGTCAACGATTATTGCGAGACGCACGCCCGCCTCGCCAGTTCGGGCGCCTCGACGCCGGAAGAATGGGCGCCCTGGGCGGAGTTCGTCGACACCGCCAATTTCAAGCGCGTCGGCGCCTATCTCGAGGAGTTGGACTGGCACCAGTACCTCCAGTTCATCATCGACTGGGCGGGCGGCACGAAGTTCGAGATGACGGTGTTCCACGTCACCGAAGTGGGCGACACCGTGTTCCAGGAAATCGAGGAACGCCATTATCATGGCGACACGTTCATCAGGAAGAACGTGATGGCGGTCTATCGCTTCAACGCCGACAACAAGATCCGCCACCTCGACATTTACGAGCAGGCGACGGATTCGGGCCAGTGGATCAAGGAAGCGGCCAGTTCGGCGATGGAGACGGGCGGCGGGTGACGCAGCCCGGCGGCGCAGCGTAGAGACGCGCCCCGCGGTCTTTCCGGTCCGGATCGAACGGGCGCGATTTCCTACATGGGCCGGTTCGGCTATCCGCAGGGAATGGCGCCAATCCCATCCTCGTCACGCGAAGCCCGCCGGCTCGCGCCGCAGCGCGCCTCTTGCCCGTACCGACGGGCGCCTGTTTGCAGGTCGCCGCACGGGGTGCGGTTTGTGTCCCTGGACACCGTTAACTTCGTCAACTTCGTCAATCGCGTGTCAACCGGGACGCAGCCAGAGGCCGTAACGCAGCGAGGCTGGCGGAGTGGATGCGCAAGCGCATCAAGCCGGATTTTCCAGCCCCCAGCGCGCGGTCGCGGTGTCTTCCGGCACGGCGTCACGCGGCGGCATGGCCGGCGGCGGGCCATAGTCGGGAAAGTCGTAGAACGTGCCCGTCATGTCCGGGTCGCCGCGATAGAGCATCTGGAACAGCCGCCACTGGAACAGCCAGCGGCCGTCCTGCTCGACGAAATGCTCGTAATAGAGGCCGAGCGAGATGTTGGTATCGCCATTCTTCCACGCGCAGCGCTCGTCGATATAGGTGCGACCGAAGGCAGTACCCTGCCCCACCTCGAGGATCGGCGTGCGGAAGCTGATCAGCACGCGGTCGAGGCGCGCGAGGATGGCGGCGATCTTCTCCCTGATCTGCGTCCGCCCCTTGAGCGCCATGCCCGAGATGCGCCATTCGCCGTCCTCGGCGAAGCAGCCCGCGAAGGCATCGAAATCCTGCCGCCAGACGGCGTCGGTATAGCGCGCATGCAGTTCGCGGATGCCCGCCTCGGCCGCGATGAAATCAGTCATGGTAGTCCTCTCCCGGTTGCCCGAACTATTCCTATCCGCCGCCGGCTCCGCAAGCGAAGATTGCCCGCCGCCCCTCGCCCGGCCTAGGACGGCACAAACGGAGGCGACGATTCCATGACCGGCGATTCCCTCAAGCAGCGCCTCGTCCGGGGCAAGCAGCAGCTCGGCATCGTCATGCTGCTGCCCTCGCCCGACGTCGCCGAGATCATCGCCCGATCGGGCATCGACGTCGTCATGATCGATCACGAGCACGGCGCCGGCACGCTCGCCGATTTCATCGCGCAGGACCGCGCGATGGGCGGAACGCCGATCCGCGCCATCGTGCGCGTGCCGCACGGCGAACTCACTTATGCGCAGCGCCTGCTCGACAATGGCGCGCGCGGCATCGTCTGCCCCGCCGTCGACACGGCCGAGCAGGCCGAGGCGTTCGTGCGCGCCTGCCGCTATCCGCCGCGCGGGGTCCGCGGCGCCGGCGCGGGCCTGCGCGCCGCGCGATTCGGTGCCGATGGCGATTACTATGGCGCGGCGACGGAGGACGACCGCCTGCTCGTCGCCCAGATCGAATCCGCCCGGGCCGTGGAGAACGTCGATGCGATCTGCGCGGTCGACGGCGTGGACATGGCGCTGATCGGCCCCCGCGACCTGTCCGCCTCGATCGGCAAGCTCAACCGCTTCGACGACCCGGAGCTACGTCGCCTCGTCGATCACGCCGCCGCGCGCATACGCGCCTCGGGCAAGTTCCTCGCCTCGACGCTCTATCCCGGCCGCACCGTCGCCGAGATGTTCGCGGAGGGCTACGACCTGGTGCTGGCCGGCAAGGACACCGACTTTCTGGTCGATGGCGCCCGGACGCTGGCGGCGTTGCGCGGACCGCGCGCTTGACTTTCCCCCGGCCTTGCCCCAAGGGCCGACGCATTCCGGGGCGGCGAGCTTTCGCCGCTCTCATCGTTTTTAGGATAGCGCCATGGCGAAGCCCGCAACCGTCAAGATCCGGCTGGTCTCGACCGCCGACACCGGCTTTTTCTACGTGACCAAGAAGAATCCCCGGAACACGACCGAGAAGATGAGCTTTCGCAAGTACGATCCCGTCGTGCGCAAGCACGTCGAGTTCAAGGAAGCCAAGATCAAGTAAGGTTCAGCGCGAGTTCAAGGCGCTGATCGCAAGAGCCAGTGCATGAACCGCATGACCCGCACCCTCACAGGTACCTTCGGCGCCGCCGCTCTGGCGGCGCTTGTCGTTTGCGTGCCGTCCGCCCCGCAGCCGGCGCTCGCCCAGGCGCAGACCGGCCCGCTCGACCAGGCGGTCGCGGCCCTGCGCGGCATTTCCACGATGCGCGCCGACTTCATCCAGACCGACCGCAACGGCCAGCGGGTGAGCGGCGTGCTGACGCTCAAGCGCCCCGGACGCATCCGCTTCCAGTACCAGCAGGGCGTGCCGCTGCTCATCGTCTCCGACGGCAAGGCGCTGACGATGATCGACTACGAGGTGCGGCAGGTCCAGCGCTGGCCGATCGGCAACAGCCCGCTCGGCGCGCTGCTCGATCCCAACCGCGACGTCGCGCGCTATGGTACGCTGCAGCCCACGGCCGACCCCAACGTCATCAGCATCGAGGTACGCGACCGCGGCCATCCTGAATACGGCGTCATCACGCTCGTCTTCATGCGCAAGGCCTCGGCCCCCGGCGGGCTCGAACTGGTGAACTGGGTCGCGCTCGATTCGCAGAACAAGCGCACCACGATCCGGCTGTCCAATCACGAATACGGCATCGCCGTGCCCGACAACACCTTTCGCTGGAACGACCCGCGTTCCCCATCTCGTCGATGAAGGAAAACGCATCGGCGCACGTCGTGCGTCCAATGCGACAAGTTGCGACACATTTCCTGTCGCCGTTCACTTGGCAGCAAGCACAAATGACCTACATAGGAAGGGTCAAGGCGGCCTGAGGCGGGTTTCCCCCCTGTTGCCCGCGCCTCCTGATAGGTCGCCTTGGCAAAGCGTGACGAACGCTCAAAGGAACCCTCGTCCCTCTTGCCCCCGGGACGAGGGTTTTCCTTTGCCTGCACCGGAAGGACGGCAATCGCACCCCCGCATTTAAGGCGATGGGCGGTTTTGGCCCGCGGGCTGGAAATGTCGCGGCTAGGCACCTAAAGCCCCTGTCATGGTCACCATCGCCACCTGGAATATCAATTCCGTCCGCCTGCGCGCGCCGCAGGTCGAGCGCTTTCTCATCGAGCAGGCGCCCGACGTGCTCTGCCTGCAGGAGATCAAGTGCACCGAGCCGCTGTTTCCGCACGAGACTTTCGAGAGGCTCGGCTACGTCCACCGCGCGGTCCATGGGCAGAAGGGCTATCACGGCGTCGCAACCGTCAGCAGGATACCGCTGCGCGAATTCGGACGGCACGACTGGCAGGACAATGGCGAGGCACGCCATGTCGGCGTCGAACTGCTGGGGCCCGGCCAGGGCCTGATCGTGGAGAATGTCTACATCCCCGCCGGGGGCGATATCCCCGACCGCGAAGTCAATCTCAAGTTCGGCCAGAAGCTGGACTTCCTGGGCCGCATGACACGCTGGGCTGACAAGCTCGACCGGCCGACGCTGCTGGTGGGCGATTTCAACATCGCCCCGCTCGAATGCGACGTCTACGATCACAAGGCGCTGCTCAAGGTCGTCAGCCACACGCCGGTCGAGGTGGAGACGCTGGGCGCCCTGCGCGACGCGCACGGCTGGGTCGACCTCGGCCGTCAGCACATCCCCGCGCCCGAGCGCAACTATTCCTGGTGGAGCTATCGCTCATACTGGCGCAACAAGGACCAGGGCCGCCGGCTCGACCATATGTGGGCCTCGCCCGACCTTGCGAAGCAGTCGATCACGCACCGCTTCGTCGAGGAAACACGCCGCTGGGAGCAGCCCTCGGACCACGTACCCCTGATCACGGAGTTTGCGCTGTGACCTCGCCGGCCCGCCGGGTCGCGCTCGCGCTGGACGCGTTGCGCCACGGCTGGCCGATCGCGGTGGAGGGAGGCTTCACCCTGCTGCCTGCGGAGACGGGCTTCGCCGAGGATGCCAAGGCCGGGCGCATGCTGATCTCCGCCGCGCGCGCGGCGACGCTGAAGCTCGCCAACCAGCGCGAGGCGGCGGCGCCCGAGGCGCCCGTCCTGATCCGCGCAGCCGAGCCTTTCGATCTCGCCGCGGCGCGGGCCGTGGCCGATCCGGCGCTCGACCTGCTCTATCCGATGAAAGGTCCCTTCGCGGCCGACCACCTCGACCAGCCGGGCGCGGCGCGAGCGGCGATGGAACTCGCCCGGCTTGCCGGCGTTCTGCCCGCCTTCCTCGTCGACCCGGAGCGGGCCGGCGAAGCGCAGGCAGTGGCCCCGGCGGACCTTGCCGCCTGGAAGGACGCGGCCAATCTCGCCATCGCCGCGCGCGCGCGCCTGCCGATCGCCGCCGCCGAGGACGCCGAGATCATCGCCTTCCGCTCGGCCGACGACCTGCGCGAGCATGTCGCGCTCGTCATCGGCGCCCAGGACGGCGCACGCGCGCCGCTGGTGCGGCTCCATTCCGAATGCCTGACCGGCGACATCCTGGGCAGCCTCAAGTGCGATTGCGGGCCGCAGCTCGACGCCGCTCTTGCGGCCATGGCGCAAGAGGCCGCCGCGGGCGGCTGGGGCGTGCTGCTCTACCTGCGTCAGGAAGGGCGCGGCATCGGCCTCATCAACAAGCTGCGCGCCTATCGCCTGCAGGACCAGGGCTTCGATACGGTCGATGCCAACAACCGCCTCGGCCTGCCCACCGAGGCGCGCGATTTTCCGGTGGCCGCGCGCATGCTCGGGCTGCTCGGCGTCCACGCCATCCGGCTGATGACCAACAACCCCGCCAAGGTGCGCGCGCTCGAAGCGGAAGGCGTCACCGTTGCCGAGCGGGTGCCGCACCAGTTGCCGGCCAACCCGCACAACGCCCGCTATCTCGCGACCAAGCGCGACCGCACAGGGCATCTGCTCACATAAATACGACCCGCAAAAGGGCGGGTAAATGGGGGCGGCTCCGGAGGTCCAGGTCGGCTCCGCCCCCGGGCGGCGCTAGAGCGCCCGCCAGATGATGAGGACGCCGATCACCGCGATAGCCGCGGCGAAAGCCACCCCCTTCATCAGATCCTTGATCGTCAACCGATCGATGTGATCGGCCCGGAAACGGCGATAGCGCTCGGCGATGGCCGCGTTGCTGGCGACCATCGCGACGTCGTACGCCGAGGCTTCCTTGCGGAACCAGGCGATCACGTCCGCGAGCGTTTCGCTGGTGAGATCCGGGTATTCGGCGAGCGCCGCTTCGATCACGGCGCGCCGGGCGGTGCCGTCTTGCGTTTGAGTCATGAGAAACGTCCTGATCTTGCAGATGCGTGACGTGCGCCTTGCGGCGCACGGCGACGAAGATCAGGCGCGCGGCGGCGCGCGCGGTGCGGGTTCCCAGGAATGAATGTGGCGCAGCGGCGGACCGGTGGCGTCCGGATGCGCCGCTGGCGGTTCGGACACGGTCAAAGCGCGCGCGGGTACCTCGGAGGCGGGCACGGCAAGGGGCGGCAGCGCAAGTGGCAGCGGTGCGAGCACCTGCCGCAACGCCCGGGCGTCCCGCGGGATGAGGACCGCGACTTCAAATGTCGTCGCGGCGAAGGCCGAGCCATGGGTCTTTTCGGACGACGCCGCGGCCGGCACGCTCGCCTGCAGCCCGATCGTCGCGAGCAGCAGCGCCGCCCAGAGGCGCAAAAACGTCAGCGATGGCAGGCGCGGCAGCATCCGCTCCGGATAAGCGATGAATGCTGACTGCGCAATGAAGCGCGGATCAGCGACGGTCGGAACGCTTTATTCCGGTGCCCAGCGTGTTCGTCCCCAGCACCAGCCTGTCGCCCGACCAGTCGGCGACGAAAGTGCTCTCGCGCCGGATACCGGCGGCGAACCGGGCGTCGTTGCCCTCGACGGTAAGGCCGTTCGAGCTGCGCGCCCTGCCTTCGGCGGCGACGGCGATGAAGGCGGAATAGTTCTCCTTGTCCGCGCCCTGGACGAACCAGTTGCCCGCGATCGTGCCGCTGGCGCCGTTGGACAGGTCGATCATGTAGTTCGTCGCGACGCCCTGCGAATCGTCGAAGCTGGAATTGAGCACCGCCACGCGCTGCGCCCGGCTCTTGACGTAGTGCCCGCCCCGGCCCGCCTCGAAGCGACTACGGGTGACAGTCAGCGTGCCGTATTCGCCGATGTAGATCGAATGCGCGCAGCCGCCCGGACCCTCGCAGGTGCCGAGCCGGGTGAAAGTCGACTTGTCGATGACGATGGAACTGGCAGGATCGTCCGCGCTGAGGATGCCCTGCTCGCTGTCGCGAAACCAGCTCTGCGAGACGGCAAGGTTCCCGCCCTCGAGCCGGATGCCCGCACCGTTCATATCGGGAACGTGGATATTCGCGAACACCAGCCCTTCGACCCGCGCGGCACGGCCGCGCAGCACGAGCGCGGCCTTGCCCTCGCAAGCCACGCCGTCGAGCACCGATCGTCCCGGTGTTTCGGCGACATAGGTGATGTCTCCGGCTTCCTGCACCGCGCAGTCGGCAAAGCGCATCGACGCGAAGCGGATTGTCGCGGCACCGCCGCCAACCGCGTTCACCGCGTCCTGCAGCCGGGTGAAGGTCCGGCCACTCTCGACGAGCGTATAGGGCGCCGGCGGCTGCTGCGCCGCCGCCGGGCAACTCGCCAGCAGCATCGCCGCAGAGGCCGAGGCGAAACGCAGGTGGGCGCGGGAAATGGCTGTCATGCCGACCTCCCTAATCGTGCCGACAGCCCGCGGCACGTCCGATTCCGCACGCGTCCAGCCACGGCACATCGCGAGACGAAAGGATTAAGCAGTTGACAACCCTGGCGGGGACAGCTTGCGCGAGAGCACATGACCTCCCGCAGCATTGCCCCGAGCCGCCATGACTGGACCTGGCGACATTTCGCCGCGCTCGTGGGCGGCAACGTGGCGCTGGCGCTCGGCCCCTGGTCGGTGCGCCTGTCCGATGCCGGACCGGTAGCGACGGGATTCTGGCGGCTGGCTCTGGCGCTGCCCGTGCTGGCCCTGCTTGCCCTTGCCAACCGCCAGCCATTGACCGGCTTTTCACGGCGGACCTGGCTGGTCATGTTCGGCGCGGGCCTATTCTTCGCACTCGATCTGGCCGCCTGGCATCTCGGCATCGCTGGCACCCGGCTGGGCAACGCTTCCCTGTTCGGCAATTCGGGCAGCCTCATCCTGATGGTCTGGGGCCTGATCGCGCTGCGTCGAGCGCCGCACCGCGGCGAATGGCTGGCGCTGACCGCGGCTTTCACCGGTGCGGCGATCCTGTTCGGGCGTAGTCTCGAGATCAGCACGACCACGTTCGTGGGCGACCTGCTGTGCCTTCTGGCTGGCTTCTTCTACGCTTTCTACATCCTGCTGCTGCAAAGCGAGCGGACACATCTGGGAAGCTGGTCGCTGCTCGCCTGGTCGAGTTTCGCGGGCGCGCCGCCGCTGCTGGGCTTTGCGCTCTGGCTCGGTGAGCCGATCATGCCGCATCACTGGTGGCCCCTGCTGGTTCTCGCGCTGGGCAGCCAGATCATCGGCCAGGGGCTGCTGGTCTATTCGTTGCGCCATTTCCCACCATTGCTGATCGGGCTGATGCTGCTGACCCAGCCTTCGATTTCGGTGCTTGCCGGCTGGTTCGCCTTCGGCGAAACCCTCACCGTGGGGGATGGTCTGGGCATGATGCTGGTCGCGGCCGCGCTGGTAGTGTCGCGCGCGGGGGAAAAGACCGACGCCGGACAGGACCGGGATCGACAGGAGAATGCGGCATGACCCGTGCAGATGCCACCGACCGCAACCTGCGCTTCGCCGGCCGGCGCGTCTATCTGACCGGAGCCGCTTCCGGCATCGGCCGGGCGACCGCGCGGCTGCTTGCCCGGGGCGGTGCCAGGCTGGCCCTCGTGGACATTAATGCAAAGGGCCTGGACGTGGTGGCCGGCGAGACCGGCGGCGCGGCGCTGCCGGTCGATCTGCGCGACACCGCGGCGATCGATCGCTCGGTGGAGCAGGCCGCGGCCCGACTCGGCGGCCTTGACGGTATCGTCAACTGCGCCGGCGTGCCGTCCGGCGCGCTGATCGACGATCTCGCTCCGGCGGAATGGGACCGTGTGCTCGCCATCAACCTGACGGCGCCCTATCGCGTCTGCCACGCGGCCGCGCCCATACTGCGCCGCGAGGCCGCGGGATCGATCGTCAACGTCGCAAGCGGCATGGGCTTGCTACCGACCGCCCCCGGCGCGACCGCTTATGCCGCCTCGAAGGGAGGGCTGATCGCTTTCACCAAGGCGCTGGCGAGGGACGTCGGTCCCCGCATCAGGGCCAATTGCATCTGCCCCGGCGTGGCGGACACCCCGATGACCGTCGACATCCTGCACGGCCAGGACGCGGCGCGCGCGGCTGCCTTCGTCGCCCAATACACGCTGGGCCGCGTGGCGGGGGCAGACGAAATCGCCGAGGCCATCGCCTTCCTGCTCAGCGACGAAGCCTCGTTCGTCACCGGCAGCGTGCTCGCCGTGGATGGCGGCCGCGTCTTTCATTGAAACAATCGTCTCCGGCGGAAACAGATTTTCCCGCGGTGACAGGTATATTTCCGGGGGCCCGGCTTCCCGGACGTTAACCACGCACGGCTAGGTCGGCAGGACAGTCCGGGCATCGAAGTAATCCGGCAAATCTGCGGGTACACGTGAGCAGCAAAGCCATTCCCAGAACCGAGAGGGACGCTGTCCGTGCCGGCCCGCGCATCACGCACAAACGCCTGGAGCCGGCCACCCGCGCCGAAACGCGGGACGCCCGGGGCGAACTGCTGCGCCAGTCGGGCATCGCCCGTTCGCTCGGCTCGGCTTTTGTCGGCGAAGTGCTCGCCGCAGCCTGGCGGCAGCTCGATCGCGCGCCGCGGCTTGCCGCGCTGATCGGCAACTGGCCCGGCAATCCCTCATCCGCGGCCATGGCGATGCGGCTGAACGCCGGCCTGCACGCGCTCGCCCGGCGCGGCGCGATTGCCGCGCTTTCCGCACTCTATGCCGCTCCGCAGGCGCACCTGCCCGCGGCCGCTTTCGATCGGGCCGTCGGTGCCGCGTTCGAGGACGGCGAGGCCACCATCCTCGAATGGATGGACCATCCGACGCAGACCAACGAAGTGGCGCGCTCGGCGGCTTTCATGGCCGCGCTGATGACACTGGCGCACGATGGCGGGATGCCTTTCGAACTGCTCGAGATCGGCGCCAGCGCCGGCCTAAACCTCATGCTCGATCGCTATGCTCATGATCTGGGCGGCGTCGCGGCCGGTACCGCCAGTTCGTCCGTTCGCATCGCCCCCGAATGGCGCGGCACGCCGCCGGTGCAGGTGCCAGTGCGGATCGCCTCGGTACGGGGCGTCGACCTGCGGCCGCTGCGGCTCGAGGATCCGTTCACGCGCGAGCGGCTGCTATCCTACGTCTGGGCGGACGACCCGGCGCGGGCCCAACGCCTGCGCCACGCGATCGCGCTCAACCGCGCCTGCCCACCTCCGGTGGAGCGCGACAGCGCCGCCCCCTGGCTCGTCCGCAAGCTGGCCGAACCGCAGCGCGCGGGCGTCTGCCGCGTCGTCCAGCATTCGATGGTCCTGCAGTACCTGCCCGAGCGCGAACGCCGCGCGGCGCTGACGGCGATCATGCATGCCGGTGCACTCGCCACGCCGGAGCGGCCGCTCGCCTGGATCGGCCTCGAATGGAATTCCGACCGCAGCGAGGTGCAGCTCCGCCTGACCCGCTGGCCGGGTGGCACCGGCGAAGGCGGCACGAGCCGCATCCTGGCGATCTGCCACGCCTACGGCGCCTGGATCGACTGGCGCGGCTGAGGCTCGCACCGGTTCACCCTACCTTATCCTCAAATCAAAGCTGCGCCGAAAGCCGAAACCCGAGGCCGGCTGGCGCAACGCAAACGCCCCGACTGCAACCGCAGCCGGGGCGAAGGCCAGGCGGACGGCCACCGCCGTCCTCAGCCGTAGCCGCTCGGATTCAGCTCAGAATTCCGACCAGTCGTCGTCGCTCTGGATTGCCAGGTTGCCGGCAACCGCCGGGATCGAAGCCGGACGCGGCGAGGCCGCGCGCGGGATCGTCACCACCGGCGCCGAGGCCGGGACCGAGGTGCGACCGTGGCCATCGTCGACCTTGAAGGCCGAGAAGGTGCGGAACAGGTCCTCGGCCTCCTTGGCGAGCAGTTCGGTCGCGGCGGTGGTTTCCTCCACCATCGCGGCATTCTGCTGGGTCATCATGTCCATCGAGCTGATCGCCGAATTGACCTCGCGCAGACCGCTCGATTGCTGCTCGGCAGCAGAGGCCATGGCCCCGATCGAGTCGCTGACGCTCGCCACGCGCTCGATAATGCGGCCAAGCGAACCGCCGGTCTCGTTGACCAGTTCGACGCCCGAATTGACGTGCTCGGCAGCCGAGGTGATCTTCGTCTTGACGTCGCTGGCGGCATCGGCAGCGCGCTGGGCCAGCGCCCGCACCTCGCTGGCGACGACCGCGAAGCCCTTGCCGGCATCGCCGGCGCGCGCCGCCTCGACGCCCGCGTTCAGCGCGAGCAGGTTGGTCTGGAAGGCGATGCCGTCGATCACGGTGATGATCTCGACGATTTCCCGGCTGGCCTGCTCGATGCCGTGCATCGCCTCTATCGCCTTGCGGACGACCTCGCCGCCCTGCTCTGCCTCGACGCGCGCCTCGACCATCGCCTTGCTGGCACCGGCGGCGATCGTCGCGCTTTCGGCGACCTTGTCGGTGATCTCTGACATTGCCGCGGTAGACGACTGCAGCTTCGCAGCCTGCTGCTCGCTGCGCTTCGACAGGTCCGCGGCCGCCTGGCGGATCTCGCCGGAGCTGGTGGTGATCGAATCGATCGTGCCGCGCACCGAGCCCATGACCCCGCAGAGCTGTTCGAGCGCCCCGTTGAAATCCCGCGCCAGGCCGGCAAAGGCCGGCGGCAGGGCATCGAGGCGCACGCGCAGGTCGGATTGCGACAGGTCGTGCAGCTTCTCGCCGATCTCGGCCATGGCCTGCTCGCGGTCGCGGTCACCGGTCTCCTTGGCGATCGCCGCGTCGCGGAACACCAGCACCGCACGGGCCATGTCGCCAAGCTCGTCGGCGCGGTCGGTGTCGGGCACGGCAATGTCGTTCTTGCCGGCAGCGAGTTCCGCCATCGCCTGCGTCAGCCCGGTAATCGGACGGGCGATCATCCTGGTCAGCATCATTGCCAGCGTGATGGCCAGACCGATCAGCGCAATGCCGCCGAGCGTGAGCGTGATGAACGCCACCATCATCGCGGTTTCCTGGCGCTGCGAATTGCTCTTGATCGCCTCGACCTGGGCATCGCGGATCGCGCGCAGCGGCAGCACCGCAGCGCTGACCAGCACGGCCTTGCCCGCCGCGCGCACTTCGTCCGCCGCGCCTTGGCGATCGCCGCCCTTGACGCGGGCGATCAGGCGGTCGCCCCACTGCTTGCGCCACTTGAGCGTCTCTTCGCGCGATTCGAGCAGCGCCGCGCTCAGTTCGGGCACGTCCAGCAGGTTCTCGAGCTTGCCCGAGGCCTTGTCGTAATCGTCGCGCCCTTCGTAATAGGACTTCAGGTAGCCTTCATCCCCGGTCACCAGAAATCCGCGCAACTGGCTGTTCTGCCTCAGCAACGCGGTTTCTAGCGCCAGCACCTGCGCATGGATCTCCTGACTCTCGTTGTTTCGATCCGTCGAGCCCCTGATCATCAGGATGTTGGCCAGGAACACGATCATCACGACCGCCGCCATGGCACAGATCATGGTGAACGACAGGCCGAGCTTCCGGGGGATCTTCGCGGATTTCAGCATCTTTTTTTACTCTCGATTGGGAACCCTGCGACGTGGCTGGCGACCGCAGCGCATGCACGCCGCGGTCGCCAGGTACAGGTCAGAAGTCGAACCGCAGCGATGCGGAAATCGTGCGGGGATTGATGACCCGCGCCGTGGTGATGTTGTTCGCGGGAATAACGCTGTCGTTGACCTCGACGAGGCCGAGCGCGTTGAACAGGTTGTTCGCGTTCACCATCACCGACCAGCGTTCCGACGGGCGGTACTGCACGAAGCCATTGACGACCGTGTAGCCCGGCATCCTCAGCCCCCTGGAATCGGTGGCGAAGCTGCCCGTGGTGCCCTGGATGGCGGCGCCGATGGTGAAATGCTTGGTTTCCACCTGCGGCGTCACCTGGAAGATCAGGTCCGCCTGGTGCTTCGGCGCATTGCCGATGGTGGTGGGATCAAGCGCATCGTCGGTGATCTTGGCCTTCGTATAGGTCGCGCCGCCCGTGATCGAGAAGATACCCCGGCGATAGGCTGCCTCCAGTTCCAGACCATAGGCGCGATAGGAACGGTCAAGGGTGATGTTGTGTTCCTTGGTCTTCGCCCAGAAGCCGGTCAGGTAAACTTCAAGATCCTGCGTACGATACTTGAAGCCACCTTCGGCCTGCTGCACCGGATCATAAGCGGCGTCCTTCACCAGCAGTTCGCCGCTGGTGGAAGACACATAGTTCGCAAAGAGAATCCGGTCCGCATTGGCGCGCCCACCCTTCGAATAACGGGCGAAGAGCGAGAAATCCTGAGCCATGCGATAGTTGGCGCTCAGCGAGTAGGACAGGTAGTCATAGCTGTAGTTCACCGGAGCCGGCTGGCTGTAGGGAATGACGCCAACCCGCATTTCCGGCAGGGAAATGATGCCGTCGCCGTTCACGTCATAGGTCGAGAACGGGGGACGACCAGGTAACGTCGTACCGGCAAGTGTGCCCTTGGCGCTGCCGAAGTCGTAACGCAGACTGCCGCCGAGAGCGAGCCTCCCGAAGGTATAGTTCACCGAACCATAAGGCGCGTTGACCTTGTAGCTCAGGTCGTAGCGATCGTTGCGCGTGCCGCCGATGAGAAGCCCCGAGTAGCCGAGGATGCCGTTCTCCGTCAGCGAAACGGGACCAGCGGAAAGGTTGATCAGGTTGGCCTTGCCATCGCCGTTCACGTCCGTGACCATGGTGATGTAGCGCCAGGCGGTGTCGATTTCCTGCGACGACTTGTAGAAGCCGGCGGTGAACGTCAGTTCGCCTTCACCCAGCTTCCACACCTTGCTGGCGCGCAAGTCGTTGGTGAAGTTGTTGAGGCTGTTGATCCGCGTATCCTGCAGGCTCATGATGGCCAGGAGCCCGTTGCCGTTGAGGGCAGCCGGGTTCGTGATGGCCTGACCGGCATTCGGGCCCGACGCATAGCTGATGCCCGTGGCGCTGAACATGGACATGATAGCCGATGCAGCATTTATCGAAGTCGGCAGGCCCGGGATGGTGTGGGGCAGGTAATAGGGCTGCACCACGTTCCCGGAGATATCGGAATAACGGAAGGCTTCGTTGATCGTCCAGCCATCAAGCTCGAACTTGCTTTGGACCCCGAACGACTTGACCTTGGAATGCACGCCGTCGCTCAACTTGTCGCGGCCCGGCACGTTGTTGGAATCGAGAGCCAGGAAGCTGTCGTAATAGCGCGACATCATCGAATCCCGCTTGATGTCGAAATTCGGCAGGCTCTCGTAATGCGGATCGGCATTGGTGCCGGTGACCCGCACGGGAAGGTAGGACGTCGGTGTCGTGCGATCGTCCAGCAGCTTGCCGTAGAAGCGGATGAAGCCGCCGTCGAAATCCTTGGTGATATTGAACTTGATCTGGCCGCCCTTGAAGCCATCGACGCCCGTATTGCGCGGCCCTTCGCCGTCGCGATAGAAGCCGCCGACATGGAAGCGCAGCGTGTCGTTGATATGAGCGCCGTAATCGAAATCGATCCGCTTCATATCGAAATCCAGGCCCGACGAGAGCTGGACCGACCCGCCTTCGGTAACGCCGGTCTTATCGATCAGATTGACGATGCCCCCCGGCGAGTTCGACGCAAAGGTGGAAGCCGAACCGCCACGGATCACCTGGATGCCCTGGAGGTTGAGGTCGGCACGCAGGAACTGTTCGGCCGTGCCGTAGGCAATATCGCCGAACTCAAGCGTCGGCAGGCCGTTTTCCTGGATCTGGAGGAACTTGGAACCACCCAGCGCGATCGGCAGGCCGCGAACCGAGATGTTGGCGAAGCCATCGCCGCCGGTGCTTTCGGCGCGCATGCCGGGAATGTAGCGGAAAATCTCGGCAAGCGACCGGGCGCCCAGCTTTTCGATCTCTCCACCGCTCAGGATGCTGGTGGACGTTGCGCTGTCGAGCCGGTCACGGGCGCGCGCGACGCCGGTGGTCATCAACTGAGCCGCAGTCTTGCTGGTCTCGGCGACCGGCTGCGCCGCTTCGGTGACGGGCTGCGCGTCGGACACAGCCGCGTCCTCGGCAAAGGCGGAAGTCGGCAACGCGCATACCGTCAGCAACAGAATATGTTTAAGCTTCATTAATTTATGCCCCATCTCACAACCAACTTTGGTCAACGGGGCATTAGGCAAGGTGTCGTTAAGACCGGCGTTCTCGGCCACCTCGTAGAAATGCATGGTTACTATAAAGAGGTCGATGGCGGCACGTTTCCCGCCGGCATCCAGCAGGTTCTTGCGGGTTTTTGCGCCAACACCCCACCCGTGGCGACCACACGGCCTCGCTCAGGGTTATCTCCGGATTAACCCTTTCGGCAGCGGATATCTCTTCGCGGACTGCTCGAAGGCAGGCCTGTGCGAAAATCTCTGCAAGCGAATCGCGCGCGCCCTGACCGCGACGCGACGGCACGACGGCATCCGGCGTTACGGCCTTTCGGCGGCGGCGCCAGCGGAGTAGCCGATCCATCGCTGGCCATCGGGATTGCCTTGCAAGGGACCGTCGACCGCGCGCGCGTAGGCGAACTCCTCGAACAGTTCGGCGTAGTGCGCGACCATGTTGTCGATGTCGAAAAGCTTGACCCGCTCACGCCCGGCTGCCGCGAGCCGCGCTCGCTCCTCGGGGTGGGCGATCAGACGAGCCATCTCCGCCGCGAGCGCGCCCACATCGTCGACCGGCACGATCGTGCCGCTCACGCCGGCCTCGACCACGTCGCGCGGCCCGAACCGGCAATCGGTGAGCAGCAGCGGCGTGCCGCAGGCCATGGCTTCTCCGGCAACGGTGGGGAAGCCTTCCCAGCGCGAGGGCAGTACGAACAGTTCGGCACGCGTCATCCAGGCATAGGGATTGGAAACGAAGCCGATGAAACGGACGTATTCGCCGATGCCGAGTCGCGCGGCCAGACCGTGCAGTTCGTTAAGCCGGCTGCCCTTTCCCAGGATTACCAGCGCATGACTGCGCCAGACCCCGCTCTTGGCGAACGCGTGCAGCAGCACCTCGTGCGCCTTCTGGTACTCGAGCCGCCCGGCAGTGAGGATAAACGGACGATTGGGCGCCCCAGGGATCGTTTCGTCCGCCGCCGCGGCGATGCCGGAAAGATCGATCGGGTTGTTGATCATCCGCATCTTCGCGGGATCGATCCCAAGGTCGCTCACCAGCCCCGCGGCCATGTCGGTGGAATTGGCGAGGACCGCATCGGCGCGGCTGTAGGCGCGACGCGTGACGCTGGTGGACATCGCCCGGATCAGCTTGTTGGGCGCCTCCTCCTCCAGAACCGCGAGCGTGTTGTTGCCCTCGCGCGCGATCCATTTGGGGCGGTTGCGTCCCGTACCGAGCAGCGAAAGCCAGGTCAGCAGCGTCGTGCCCTTGAGGAAGCTCATCACCACGTCGGGGCGGGTCTGCTGGATCATGCGGCGAAACGCGAGCGGCGCGCGCATCGCGCCGCCCAGAACCTTGCCCAGCGTGTATTGGGCCGAATTCGGGCCGTCGTAGTTGAAATGCTCCTCGCCGTCGGGCGCGACGAGCAGCCGGCTGCGGTCCGCGACCTGATCGAGATAAGGGCCCGCCGCGCGCAACAGGCCCATGCGCGTGTCGAACCGCTCCGGATCGAGCTTGTTGACCAGGTGGACGGCCACGCGTTCCGCACCGCCGCCATGGAGCGAGGAGAGCAGCAAGAGGACCCTGATCCTGCGGCCAAGCGCCTGCGCCGGCGCGGTGATCCCGTGCATTGCACCTCCGTTGGCCCCTGTGACCGGTGGCCTTGAACTTGGCGCGACCCTTGCCATCGCTTGGCCCGCCTGGCAAGGCGCGCGGCGATTCATTCCCGGTGGAGCGACCGCGTGCGTTTCGAGCTTTTCGTCGGATCGGAAGCCTTCTGGAACGCAGCGCGCGCAGATATCGCGGTGGCGAGGCACCGCGTCCTGATCCAGGCCATGACCTTCGAGGGGGACGCGGCAGGCCTGGGGGTGGCGGATGCCATCGGCGCCGCCAGGGCCGCCGACCGGCGCGTGCTGGTCGACGACTACACGCGCCACAACCTCAACGACACACTGCTCGCCTTCTCGCGCGACAGCGCACTCCAGGCCGAGGCGCGCGCGACCTGGGCGATGTTCGCCGCGATGGCCCCGCAGGGCGTTGGCGTGCGCGTCACCAACCCGGTGGGCCGCAACCCGCTGCGCTACGTGCGCCGTAACCACAAGAAGCTGCTGGTCATGGACGATGCCGTCTGGATCGGCGGAATCAACTTCTCCGACCATAACTTCGCGTGGCACGACATGATGCTACGGATCGACGATACCGCGATCGCCGACGCCATGGCCCGGCAGTTCGACTGCGACTGGCAAGGCGTTCCCGGTCCCGAGCGGGTACAGCTTCCCGGCTTCGACCTGGTGAACCTCGATGGAGTGGGTAACGCCGCGCGGCTTGCTCCACTGCTCGACCGCCTCGCCTCGGCACGCCGGTCGATCGAGGTGGTCAGCGCCTATCCCTCGTTCCCCTTCGTCGACGCGATGGCCGCGGCGGCGCAGCGCGGGGTGCCGGTGACGCTTTACGTGCCCGGCCCCAACAACAAGCCGGTGATGCGCGACTACCTGTTCGCCGCGCACGGCAAGGGGCCGATCCAGGTGCGGCTGCTGCCCGAGATGACCCACGTCAAGGCCGCGCTGATCGACGGCGAGGCGCTGGTGCTGGGATCGTGCAACTTCGACTTCGTCGCCTACCGGGCCAACGCCGAATATATCGCCGTGCTGGATGACCGCGCGCTGATCGCGCAGTTCGAAAGCGCGCTGCTGGGCCCGGCGCGCGAGGCCGGGGTCCGGCCGAACGCCGCCCGCCCCGGCTGGCGCGCACGCCTCGCGCCCATGGCACTGAAGATCGCCGACGCGCTGATCGCCGCGGTGCCGCCGGGCAAGCGCATCGCCGAATGGGCGGCCCCTTAGCTCAAACCAACGCGCCCTTGGCCGAGCGCCAGCGGTCCATCGCCGAGATCTGGTGGACGCAGGACACGGTGCAGAACGGCGCGCAGGACTTGCGCGTCTCGAACTCGCGGGCGATGTCCTCGCGACCGTACCGTTCAAGCGGCACGCCCGGCTCGCCGCGCCGCTGCGAGCAGTAGTGCACCAGGCCGTCCTCGCAGATGTAGAGATAGCGCGAGCCGGCACGGCAGTGCCAGTCGTTGGGCTTGTTGTCGATGAGGTTCTGCTGGAACAGCCAGCGGTTGAAACGGTGCGCCGTCCCGCCTTCGGCCACCACCCTGTCATAGACCGCGCGCTGGGTTTCCGAGAGCGCGGCCAGCGTGCCGTCGCCTTCGTGCAGCACGCCGATCGTGTGCGAGAAGCCGTGGCCGAGCGCCACGTCGCGCACGATGATCGCCTCGGCCGTGCGCTCCTCGCTCATGCCCAGCACCGAGTTGATGTTGACCGGGAACTGCGCGTGATCGGCAAGGAGTTGCAGCTTGCCGCGCAGCGACTTGAGCGTCTTCTTGCTGATCTCGTCGGGCTTGTCGCCGTCGATCGAGATCTGCAGCCCCTGCAAGCCGGCCGCGTTCATCGCCTCGATCGCCTCGACCGTGAGCAGGAAGCCGTTGGTGATCGTGGTCGCGACCATGCCGCGCCGGCGGATATGGGCGATGATCCCGGCATGGTCGGGATGCGTCAGCGGCTCCCCGCCGGTAAGCGTGACGATGACGTTGCCGAGATCGGCCAGCCGGTCGATCCGCGCCTTGAGCGCGTCGAACGGCACCGGTTTCGACACCTTGTCGAACTCGTTGCAGTAGCCGCAGTCGAGATTGCAGTAGCGCGTGACGGTCAGATGCGTGAGCAGCGGGCGGTAACGGGTGAATATCCCGCTGCCGATGAGCCGCATCACGTCGCGCTTGCCGATCTTTGCCATTGCCTGCCGTCGATTTCCTGATTCCGGGCCTCGTTTGCGGGGTCGACGCATGGGTCGTCCGGTCCCGCGAGTGGTCGGCACCGACCCTGCCGGGCAGGGTCACGCCGCGGGCCGCCTTTTCCATGGCAGGGGACGCCGCGTCAACGGAGCTTTCGACGAATGAACCGCGTTCCGGCGATTGATCGGCGCCGTGCACACCATATGATCCGGCGCAGACACCGATCGGAAAGGGAACGGACAGCTCATGAAAATCGACCGACTGGCGGTCTGGATCAACACGATCGGCTATCGCTCGGCGGAACTTGTCGCCTTCGCGCGCCGGCTGGAGGCGTGGGGTTATGGCACGCTGTGGATCAACGACGGCATGGGCAGCGATCCGATGGTGCTGGCCGCGCGCATCCTTGCCGGCACGCAGCGGCTCCAGGTCGCGCTGGGCGTGGCCAACATCTATTCGCGCGATCCCACGATGATGATCGGCGCGCAGCATGGCCTCAACGAGCAATGGGACGGCCGCTTCCTGCTCGGCATGGGCGCGAGCCACGCCTTCATCGTCGAGGACATGCGCGGCCACGCCTATCGCAAGCCGGTGGCGACGATGCGAAGCTACCTGGAGGCGATGACCGCGATCGACTATCCCGGCCCCCCGCCGGCCGAAAAGCCGCTGACCGTCATCGCCGCGCTGGGGCCGAAGATGCTGGAACTGGCCCGCACCCATGCCGACGGCGCGCATCCATTCGCCACCACCCCCGGCCACACCGCGACGGCGCGCGGGATTCTTGGCCCCGGTAAGCTGCTGCTGGTCGAGCAGAAGGTCCTGCTCGAAAGCGATCCCGGTGCGGCGCGCACGATCGGGCGGGGCCTGGCCTCGGGCCTGGCCGCCATCCCCAACTATCGCGCCAACCTGCTGCGCATGGGCCTGACCGAAGCTGATCTCGCCGGGGAAGTATCGGACCGGGCTGCCGACGCCATGCTCGCCTGGGGAGACGAGGCCGCGATCCGCCGGCGCATCCAGGACCATTGGGACGCCGGCGCCGACCAGGTCGCGGTTCAGGTGATGCCCAAGGGCGGCGGCCTGCTGACCAGAGAGGACGAAAAGGTGCTCGAACTGCTGGCACCGCTGGCCTGAGGGCTCGATTCAGCCCGTGAAATCAGGCCCCGACACGCCCGAGCGGCACCACCAGGGGGGCCGCGCCCTGCGTGTCGACCAGCGCGGTGATGCCATAGACGGCACGCAGGCGCTCGGCCGTCAGCACCTCGGCCGGCGGGCCGTCGGCGATCAGTTCGCCCTCGCCGATCAGCAGCAGGCGGTCGCAATAACGCGCCGCCATCGTCAGGTCGTGCAGCACGGCGACGACCAGCGCCCCTGCCCGCGCCTCGCGCGCGAGCAGTTCCATCACGTCGATCTGGTGCCCGGGGTCGAGCGAGGCCAGCGGCTCGTCGACGACCAGCCCCGGCGCGCCGACCGCCAGCGCCCGCGCCAGCATGACCCGCGCGCGCTCGCCGCCCGATAGTTCGGTCGCGATGCGGCCGGCGAGGTCCGTTACGTCGGCCCGCGCCATGGCATCGTCGATCGCCCGCCGATCAGCCGCGGTCAGGCGCGAGAGCGGCCCCAGGTGCGGCAGGCGGCCAAGCGCGACGAGCCGCTCGACGCTGAGCGGCCAATGCAGCGTCTGGCCCTGCGGCAGGTAGGACAGGGCACGGGCCAGCGCGCGCGGCGCCAGCCGGGCGGTGTCCTGGCCGTCGAGCCGGACCATCCCGCCGCACGGCGTCACCAGCCCCAGCATGGCGCGCACCAGCGTGGACTTGCCGGCGCCGTTCGGACCGACGACGCCGATCAGTTCCCCGGCCGCCAGCGTCGCGCCGATCTCGCGCAGCACCGTGCGGCGGCCCAGCTCGACCGACAGGCCCTCGATCGCGACGCTCACCATAGCCGCCGCTCCCGCAGAAGGAAGACGAGGAACACCGGAACGCCCAGGAAGGCCGTGACCACGCCCAGCTTGAGTTCGCTCGACGTGGGGGCGAGGCGGACGAGCACGTCCGCCAGCGTCAGCAGCACGGCGCCGCCCAGCATCGAGGGCACCAGCACCGCCGAAGGGCTGCGGTCGGTGAACGGGCGCAACAGATGCGGCACGACCAGCCCGACGAAGCCGATCGCGCCCGAGACCGCGACGGCCCCGCCTACGCCGACGGCAACGCCCAGCAGCAGCCGCAGCCGCGCGCGCGCGAGGTCGACGCCGAGCGACCGCGCGCCATCCTCGCCGAGCGACAACGCATCGAGGCTGCGCCCGTCGAACAGCAGCAGTGCGATGCCGATCGCGATGCAGGGCAGCGCGATCCAGACATGCGCCATCGAACGGTTCTCGATCGACCCCAGCAGCCAGGTCATGATCTCCATCGCCGCGAAGGGATTGGGCGACAGGTTCAGCGCCAGGCTGATCCCCGCCCCCGCCAGCGTCGACACGGCGATGCCCGCGAGGATCAGCGTCAGCGGGCTTTCCGACCGGCCCGCCAGCGCGAACAGCAGCATCAGCGCGCCCAGCCCGCCGCTGATCGCCAGCAGCGGCAGCACCAGCACATGCCGTTCCGCCAGCCCGAAATAGATCGCCGCGACCGCGCCGAGCGCCGCCGCGTTCGACGCACCCAGCACCGCCGGCTCTGCCAGCGGATTGCGCAGGTATCCCTGCAGCACCGCGCCCGAAAGGCCGAGCATCGCACCCACCGCAAGCCCGATCATCGCTCTCGGCAGACGCAGCTCGAGCACGATGATCTCGGCGATCCGGTCGCCGTGGCCCGCCAGCGCCGCCAGCACGCGCTGCGGCGCGAGTGGCACCGCGCCGAGCGCGAGCGATGCCAGCGCCGCGACCAGCACGAGCGCGATCAGACCGGGCACGAGCACGCGATGACGATAGGAATACGGCAATCTGGCTCCCCGGCTCGCCCCTACGACCAGCGGCGCCAGCGATAGGGACCTGCGCCGGATATGCAATTCCTTCGCGCGCGCAAGTTGCCTGGTTTCGCTTGCGGACAATGCACCATCAAATTCTGGGGCCAAACAGCCAGAGCAGGCGGGCGCGGCACAATCCTGGCCGGAGCAAGGGCAGCCATTCGGAAAGTTGGTTCTGATCGTCAGCGCGGAGACACTTCAGCATGCGGTAAACCCCTGTCACCTGGCCGACAGCTTGCACGATCTCTAATCGTGTTGTTCCACCGCAAGCTTTCCTGCGGTGCGCAGATCGTGAACCCGGTCACCGATGCGGCAGGCCATTGCCTGCTCGGCGTCGCCGACGAACTCCGGCTTGCCATGGAAGGCCACCTCGATTCGGTACTTGCCAATCTCGCTCGTGCCGACGCTGACCGTGACGGCGGGAGAGGCACCATCCGGCGCGACGGACTCATAAGCTTCTCGCGCCGCCTCTTCGAGAGCGGCGCGCTGGGCGAAGAGATTGGCGTCCGGCTCGAAGGTCATGCTGAACACGTGCCTGACGCGTCCGCCGGCATGGCCTTCGACCCGCACCGCAGAACTGAACAGCAGGCTGTGCGGAAGGATGATCTCCCTTCCGGTGCGATGGAAAGACCCGTCCCGCTTCTCGAACTCCCTGAGCCGCGTGACCAACAGGTTGAAATCCATCACCTCGCCGCGCTTGCCGCCGACCTCGATATAATCGCCCACCGAGTAGGCACGGGCCAAGGTGCGCAAGGCCGAGCCGGAGAAGCACAGGATCAGTTCCTTCATCGCGACGACCGAGGCCACGGCAAACGCGGTGAGCGACAGCGCGAACGTGCGCAGTTGCGGCGCCCAGATCATCACCAGGCCGACAATCGCAACGAGGATCAGCACGTTGCGCAGACTGGCGGTCCAGCGGCGCACGACCAGCGGCGGGAAGCCCCCCCGCTTCAAGGCGCGGCCGCCCAGGAAGCGAATGGCGAACAAAGCGGCCAGCAATGTCCCCGACGCCAGGACCCCCGACTGCAGCAGTTGCTCCCTCAGGATTTCGGACATCATGGCTCCGGCTATGTCTCATATCCCTTGTGCGGCATCTTCTGCCGGCAGGGCCATCAGCCTGTCTAGCCGACCCAGCCCTGCCAGCAACATCGAAGCAACCCGAAAAGGTTGCGAATGTGTCGCTCACGCTTGTCGGCGTCGATCGCCGGCTTCGCCGTTACCGCGCCGGGCGATACCGGGTATTTCCGAGGCCTTCGTGGGCGTGTAACACAGCGCACGGCGGCATGGCTGCGAGACCCCTGCAGTGGGGTTTCCCGCATGGCCCCATGAACTCGACTTGCCGGGCGGAGAACCATGCGGCTTCAGGATTTCACGGCTCGTTTTCCACCATAATTCGAAAAAAAGCCCATGGGGATGCCTGGCGCGCGGTCCATGCCAGCGTGACATGCCAGCCCGGCTGTCCGATGGCCACGCCCGGCACAGTACATCCGGATCGGCCGTAGACCGATCCCTTCCGAACCGCGAGCCACCGTTGCGCGCAACCCGCCCACCATCATTTTTTGAGTTCACGCCATGAAGCACGAAGAAACTGCAGATCTGCCTTACCTGCGCAAGGTGGTTGGCGCATCGATGGCGGGAACGGTCGTCGAATGGTACGAGTTCTTCCTCTACGGGACCGCTGCAACACTGGTGTTCGGCAAGCTGTTCTTTCCCCAGACCGGCAATGAACTCGACGGCGTCATCGCGGCTTTCGCGACTTATGCCGTGGGCTTCATCGCGCGGCCGCTGGGCGGAATCGTCTTTGGTCACATCGGCGACCGCATAGGTCGCAAGTCCCTGCTCCAGTTCAGCCTTATGCTGATCGGCGTGTCCACGTTCCTGATGGGATGCCTACCGACTTTCAACAGTATCGGCTACTGGGCACCCGTTCTTCTGGTGCTGTTGCGGTTCATCCAGGGCTTTGCGCTGGGCGGCGAATGGGGCGGCGCCGTGCTGCTTGTCGCCGAGCATAGCCCTAACCGCAGTCGAGCCTTCTGGGGCAGCTTCCCGCAGGCCGGCGTACCGCTGGGCAACCTGCTGGCGACGATCGTCCTTCTGGTCCTGTCGGCGACACTGACTGACGAGGCTTTCCTGAGCTGGGGATGGCGCATCGGCTTCTGGCTGTCGGTGATCATCGTCGCGATCGGCTACTACATCCGCACCCAGGTTACGGATTCGCCGATCTTCCAGGCCGCCAAAGCCGAGGCGGAAGAGCGCGCGAACGCCGGCTACGGCCTGACCGAAGTGTTCCGCCACTATCCGCGCGGCGTTTTCACCGCGATGGGAATTCGCGTCGGCGAGAACATCCTCTATTACATGGTCGTCACGTTCTCGATCACCTATCTGGCACATATCGGGGTCGACACGACCGAAATCCTCGCACTGCTGTTCTGTGCGCACATCCTGCACGTTGCGGCGATCCCCATGGTCGGGAGCCTTGCGGACCGGATCGGCCGCAAGCCGGTGTATGTTCTGGGTGCCGCGCTCACGATGGCCTGGCCATTCGTGGCCTTTCCGTTGTTCGAGACCGCCGGACTCACGGCGATCCTCGCCGCCGTCTTCCTGGGAATGATCGTCCATGCCCTGATGTACGCGCCGCAGCCCGCCATCATGGCCGAGATGTTTCCGACGAGAATGCGCTATTCGGGCGTGTCACTCGGCTATCAGGTTACCGCCATATTCGCCGGGTCCTGGGCGCCGCTGATCGGCACGGCCCTGCTTCGCGAGTACGACGACTGGCCGCCGATCGCGATCTACGTGCTTGTCGCCGGTGGTATCAGCCTCGTCTCCGCGCTCTTCATGCGCGAGACAAGGGGCGCGTCACTCCTGGCGATCGACCAGGAGGATCAGAAGCGGACCCAGGAGCCTGCCACCTGACGGCGATGCACCTCTTACGCTGCCGCACCTTTCGACCGAACGCCCCCCAAGGCAAACCAGTTCGCCCCTGCCGCGGACGCGTCTGGCCCCGGCGCGCTATTCCGCGTTTGCCGTCTGGCGGAAGCGGGCGCGGAAATCGGCCAGCGTTATCGTGAAGTCGTCCGCCGCGACGAATTCGGCGTCGGCCAGCTCGGGTTGTTCCTGCGCCTTGTACCAGGCCACGTATTGCGGCGTTTCGGTGCTCCGCCGCCGGTAGTGGGTCGAGTAGGTCTTGACCAACACGGTCGGCGTCGCGGCCGCCATGTCGAACGTCATCAGCCGCATCCAGCCATCGCCCACACCCGTGCGCGCGCCGGGATCGCCACCCGCGTCCTTCAGGGTCTGGTTGCGGCTCTGGTAATCGGAGAGGATCTGATAGACCTTGTGCCCGAAGCGGTTGTAGTCGGCGCGAAAGGCCTGGGCATGCTGGTGCCCGCACAGGACCATGAAGATCTGGTCGTGCTGGCTGATGAGCTTGTCCCACACCATCTGCGGGCTGTTGTCCTGCGGATCGATCGCCGCGTTGTCCACCATGGGGTTGGGGCGCCGCCGGCCCTTGGTGTCTAGGTAGTCATGAGTAGAGACGATCGTGGGCAGGCCGGGATAGCGCGCGATCACCGTCGCCGCCCAGGCCAGCACATCGTTGGGCGGGTCGAACTGCAGGCCGATGTGGAGGAAGCGATACCCCCCCGCGGTGAAGATCTGCGCGCTGCTCGCGCCGCCGTTGAAGGAATCGACGTACCAGTCCCGACCCTTGAAGAATTGCGATCCCGCGCCGAACACCGCGTTGAAGTTGCTGACGCCGCCGGCGTGGAGGGTCGCCCGCGGGCTTGTCGCCGCGGCCCCGGACGGGCGGCCGGCGGACGGCGGCAGGGCATTCATCCACATCGCGTCATGATCGTGGTTGCCGGGAACGACCGAGAAGGGAACCTTGCCGTCGAGCAGGCTGTAGCCCTTGTGCGCCATCGGCATTTCCACCGTGCGTACTTTGTCGGTCGGGGCGAAGTGCTTGTCCATCATCGGATTGGCGATGCGCCGGAAGCCGCGTTTTTCATGCTCCGGATCGATGGAAAGCGTCTGGTGCTGCCACACGTCGCCGAGCGAGGTAACGAAGGCGATGTCCCCGCCCCGGCTTTCCACATTGTCGGCGATGTACCGCATTTGCTCGAGGAACATCGCGCTCGCGTCGAAGGGGAAGCCTTCGTTCTTCTGGTGCGTGTAGTCCAGATAGTTCTGCGTGTCGGGGATCACCGCGATGGTGAAGCTTTCGTCACGGGCCGCGGCCGATGTGCCTCCGAGCGCGAGCGCAAGGCCGCCGATCAGCATGGCGCGGCGTGTCAGTTGCCAAAGCGATTTCATGATTGTCTCCTCCAACCCTGCCGTCGCCGCGCCTCGCCGGCCGCCGCGCGGATTCGAACGCCGCCGTCTCAGTCGAGCATCGCCTGGCGAAGCCGGGCGATGTCCTGATCGGCAAAGCCCAGTTCCCGGCGAAGATAGCCTTCGGAACCACCGTATTCCTGATCGACGTAAGTGAAGAACTGCGCCAGGTGCGAGATGCCCGTGGGCGTGTAGAGCGGCTCCGCCCGGACAGGCTCGCTGCGGGCATCGGCCTCCCGGCTGCGCGCGAAGTAGTATTGCACGATCAGGTTGTTCGGATAGTCCTTGGGGTCGATCCGGGGCATTTCCCATTCGGGCCGCCGCAGCGCGGTCGAAAGGTGATAGTCCTTGAGGATCGTCTCGCGATCCACCCCCAGCGTATCGTAGAGGAGCGCCGTGGCGATGCCGGTGCGGTCCTGCCCGGCCGAACAGTGGTACACGACGGCACCCTCGTCCGCGATGAGACGCCTGAACAGCGAGCGATACTGCGGCGCCAGCGTCTTCTCAATACCGCGATAGGCGTTCTCGCCGTCGCCTTCGCTGATCTTCGCCATGAGCGGCTTCATCGAATAGTCGTTGGAAATGAACAGCGCGCCGGTGCGGTCGTCGATCATGTCGGGCGCCACCTCGCGCTCGTCGAGCGAGCGCAGATCGACCACGCTGTCGACCGCGAGTTGCCGCACAAGGGCATAGTCCGCCTCGGTGAGCATCGGCATCGCGCCCGAGCGGAACGCCTTGCCCCAGCGTACCGTCCGCCCGTCCCGGGTCGCATAGCCGCCGACGTCCCGGAAATTGCTGCCCTGCTGCAGGGCCACCGAGCGTTCGGTGACGACGGTATCGTGCCCGTCGGCGTCACGCAGAATGACATAGCGGCGTTCGCTGGCGGGGATCGCCAGCTCGAGCCTGCCCGCCGTATCCGGAAGGGCCGCCCTGGTATCGCTGTCGTCGATCCGGGTATCCGAGCTGATCCAGACCGATACGGGCCTGACCGCACGCGCGTCGAGTTCGACGTTCGCCGCGTCGATCCGCACGAGAGTGGCGGATTCGCCGGCGAAGGCGGGCGCTGCGGCGGCAAGCGCGAGCCCGGCAAGGGCGATGCGAAGTGCGGTGTGCATACGAAGTCTCCCCGTCAGAAGCTGAAGCGAACGCCGAAAAGATAGCGCGAACCGATCTGCTCGACCTCGGTCGGCTGGGCCATCGTCCCTTCATAGGCGATGTATTTCTCATTGGTCAGGTTGGCGAGATCGGCAAAGAGCGAGAAGTTCTCGGTCAGCGCGTAGCGCAGCGACACGTCGACGTTCCTGTAGCCCTTGCGGTACTCGCCGCTGCCGAAGCCGCCGAGCGTATCCAGCCAGTCCGAGCGGTACTGATAGCTGACACGCGCGGAGATGCCGTACTTTTCGTAGAACAGCGATGCGTTGGCGATGGTCTTGGACATACCCTGGAACGGCAGCCCCTTCATCGTCGGCGTGTCGAAGTTCCCGTCCAGCAGCGTCAGGTTGCCCTGGAACCCCAGCCCCGAGAGCGCGCCGGGCAGAAAGTCGAACTGCTTGAGCAGGTTGAGTTCGACGCCATAGAGCTTGCCGCTCTCGCCGTTGTAGGTTCCGGTCAAGAGGTAGCCGGAACGATCGACGCCGCCGAAATTGTAGAAGTCGGTGCCGACCGGGATCTGGCTCTGGTAGAACACGTTGTCGACCGAGCGATAGAAGCCCGCAATCGAGACCATGCCGTTACCGGGCAGGTAGTATTCCACGCTGGCGTCCGCGCCCCAGGTGTATTCGGGCTTGAGCGCCGGGTTGCCGCCGCCGATGGTGCCGGGGGTGTTGCTGTCGTTGATCGATGCGCCCACCCGGATCGCGCCGAACGCGGGGCGCGAGACCCCCCGCTGGCCGGACAGGCGCAGCACCAGGTTGTCGGTAGCCGCGTACTTGATGTTCAGGCTCGGGAAGAAGTCGGTCCGGCTGTCGCTGTAGGTAAGCGGGGTGTAGCTGCCCCCTGCCAGCACCTGGCCGTCGTTGTCGAACCTGTAGCGTTCGACGCGCACGCCGCCCACCGCCGTGAGCGGACCGCTCTCGATCCGGGCCATGACATAACCGGCCAGCGTCTTCTCGCGCTGCGCATAACGGTCGCTCAACGGCACGTCCTTGGCGGGATCGTAGACCCCCGAGGCCTGAAGCCGGGCGAGCAGCGTGTCAATGTCCCGGCGCATCGCAACATTGTCGACGTAGTTGAAGGTGACCCCAAGCGGGAACCCCGTATCCCAGGGCTTGCCGGTGACATAGCTGTTGATGTCGAACGGCAGCCCCACGCTGGCGCCGCGCGCGCCGATCGGCACGACGTTGGCGGTGGCGAAGTTGGTGCCGGCTATGTCGCGATCGACGTAAAGCCCGCCGGCCGTGAGCGTGACGTCGCCCAGGTGCTGCGAGAGGTCCAGCTTCAGGGTGTAGCTGTCGGAAACCGTTTCCTGGCGCCCCGCGATGACATATGCGCCCGCCGCGTTGAGGCTGGCCTGATTGAACGTACCGCCCGTCAGGTTCACGATCGGGAAGCGCGGATCGCTGTTGTCGTAGCTGAACGAGAGATTGTTCGCCCCGCTGGTCGAGGCCTGCACCAGCGGCAGGTAGGTCGCGTTGTCGATCCGGGCATAGTTCATCTTGAATGAGGCGTTGAAGCCGTCGTCGCTCTCGTAATCGCCGCCGATCGTGCCGATGTAGTTGCGGTTGCGATATTCGGCGAAGTTGAAGCTGCCGCGCAGCGGCACGTTGGTCAGCGTGCCGGACTGCAGCGTGCGCGTGCCTTGTGCCTGCGCATTGGCCAGTTGGAACTCGTACTGGTTGCGCCGCTCGTTGTCGCTGAACTCCGAGAAGATCGCCTTGGCGTAGATGCGCTGGCCTTCGGCCGGCTGGTATTCGACCCCGGCGAACAGGCCGTTGTTCCAGCGCTCGATCTGGTACTGGCGGATGTCGAACTCGGTCGGGCCGTTCGCGTCGTAGGCGCCGACTTCGCGGTTGTCGGTCAACTGCTTGCGGCGATAGTGCGAGCCGCCGACGACGATTCCGAAGGTATCGTTCGACCACGACAGGCGGAGCGAGCCCTGGCGCTGTTCGCCGCCGCCCAGTTCCATGAAGCCATAGCCGGCGTCGCCCGACAGGTGCAGGCCCCTGCGCTCCATCGGCGAGTAGGTTTTCAGATCGATCGTCGAGACCACGGCGTCTGCCTGAAGCTCCGAGGTCAGCGACTTGTTGATGACCATTTGCGAGAGCAGCACCGCCGGAACGGCGTCGAAGCGGAAGGCGCGCGTATCACCGCCCTCGTCCACGCCGATCACGGGAATCCCGTCGATGTTCACCGACGTCCAGCGGTTGGGCGCGCCGCGCACCTGGATATAGCGTTCCTGGCCCTGGTCGCGCTGTACCGCGACGGCGGGCAGGCGCGAAAGCGCGGCCGCGGCGTTCTGGTCCGGAAAGCGGCCGACCGCGTCGGCGGCGGCGATATCGGCGACATTGTCGGCCTGGCGCTTGGCGGCGATCGAATCCTGCTGCGACGAGATGATCGAACCCGTCACGACGATTCCGTCGGCATACTCATCGGCTTCCGCCGCCCCGTCGGCGAGGCCCGCGCCTTCCGCATAGGCCGCCGGCGCAAGGGCGAACAGGCTCGCGATCGCGAGAACGGCGCTGCTCGAGCGCTGGAGAAGATGTGAAGTCGGCTGCATTGTCGTGCCCCTCATTGGCTGATTTCGGGGGCCAGCTAGGAGGGCAGTATGTAGCCTGCGTGACAGTGGCGGCGCTGTCGCGAACGACGGGCCATCGGCCGGCCGGAATCCGCGCCGACAAGCGGGCGTGATCCGCCTCGCGGACGGCTTGCAGCGCCTTCGCACAGCTCCTGGAACGCGTCTCGCGAACCTGTAGATTGGCCTGGCGGGAAGCTGGACAGATCGGTCGCCGGGCCGATAACAGCCGCCCGATGAGCATCATCGCAACGATCATGAACACGGCCACCGGCCGGCCCGTCCAGAAGATGAAGTTCGGCCGCATGCCGAAGCCCTGGACCCGCTTCAACCTTGAAACCGGGGAACTCGTCACGGCAGAGCGTATCGAGGTCGGCAAGCCCGCCCCCGGCAAGTTCATCGCGCCCATCGATATCTGGGTGACGCTGAAGCCGAAGGACTGAACGAGCCCGGGCCGTCACGGGCTTCAGGTTCTAACCGGCGCGCAATCATGATAACCGGAAGAGGAATGGACGAAAATGGGATCCCAGGAACAGGAAAGCATCGCCGTCATCAAGAAGGTCTACGAATATGCCGATCACGGCGATCGCGTGGGCTGGCTCGAACTCGTCGCCGACGATTGCGAGTTTCACGAGCCGCCGTCGCTGCCCTACGGCGGCAGCTATGTCGGCAAGAAGGCGATGGAATTCGGCCTGAAGAAGATGCGCGAGGCGTGGAAGGATCTGGAATACCAGGTTCTCGACTATTTCGCGAGCGGCGAGGTGGTCGTTGTCCATCTCCAGATCGGCGCGACCGGCCACAAGACCGGCAAGCATTTCTGGACGCCGATCATGGAACTGTGGCGCGTGCGCGACGGCAAGGTCGTGGAGCTGCGGCCGTTCATTTTCGACACGGCCCGGATGGTCGACGTGTTCGGCTGACAGCCACGCGGCAGGGCGTGGGAAGGCCGGCGGCATCTGCCCCGCCGGCCTTCCCGCTTTGGTGTCTCGGTTGACACTCGGTTGGCGAAGTTGACGTTGTTCAGGGAAAGGAATTGGCAGGGCCTGCTTAGAGCCATCTCTTGCCGATAGCCGATCCGGCTCCTGTAGGAAAAGCCGCGCCGATGCGCCGCGGGGCGCCGCGGAGCATCGAGTGCCGATCAGGGTTCCACCGGCGGCACTTTCAGCAAGCCCAGGGCAAGCGCGCCCGCCGCCAGGAACGCGGCGCTGGCCAGGAGGAACGGAGCATAGCTGGCGAAAGCGTCGTGGATCGCGCCTGCCGCCAGCGGCCCCGCGGCACTGCCGAGCGCCATCGCGCCGACCATGGCACCAAAGATCGCGCCATAACGCCTCAGCCCGAAGCAGCGCGAAACGAGGAAAGCGATAACGTCCACTTCCGCCCCCAGCGCCAGGCCGAAGCAGGCGGCGGCGGCGGTCTGCGCTACCGCGCTCCCGCCAGCGGAAAGCAGCAGGAGGCAGGCAATCAGCGGCATCAGGAATACGAAAGCGCCGACCAGGTTGGGCCGGAAGCGATCAAGCAGGACGCCCGTACCCAGCCGCCCGATGATCGAGAACACCCCGATCAGCGCCGCTACGCCCGCCGCCGCCAGCGGATCGGCGCCGAAGTCCTGCAGGATCGGCACGAAATGGACGACGATGCCGATGCCCGTGAGCGTGAAGATGCCGCTCGCCAGGAGCAACTGGTAAAATCCGGGCACCGCCAGCACGCCGGCGGCATCGCTGCCAGTGGCCTGCGCGCCTTCCGCCTTGCCGCGCGGATCGTCGCGCCCGCCCCGAAAGTCGCGCCCGCCCCGAAAGAAGAAGAACAGCGTCGGCAGGACGACGACGGCCCATATCGCGCCGATCGCGCCGAACCCACCGCGCCAGCCATAGGAATCGATCAGCCAGGTCGCGATGATCGGCAGGAAGGTTGCGGTGATCGCTCCGCCCGACAGGGTAACCGCGATCGCCATCCCGCGAGATGCCGAAAAGCGCGTCGTAATCGCACTCGTCCAGACGGTGGCCTGCACGAAAAGATTGCCGATGCCGATGACGATCCAGGTCAGATACCATTGCCAGAGCTGTCCGCCGACCATGCCCAGAGACGCGAAGCCCGCGGTCATCACCGTCACGCCGATGAAAGCGACGATGCGCGGGCCGAAGCGATCGACGGCCATGCCGAGCGGTATGCTGAACAGGGCGCCGATGATGCCGGCAATGGAGATGCCCGCCGAGATCGATGACCGGGTCCAGCCGAACTCGGCCTCGAGCGGCGCGATAAAGGGCCCCAGCCCGTAAGTGTGGAGAACCGCGGTCGAATAACCGACCGCGGCCGCCACCGGCAGGTACCAGAAGCGCTGCCATTCCTGCCTGCCGGGGCTTCCCATCGTCGCTTGCCTCAGAACCGGATCGTTCCCTGCAGCATGATCTCACGCGGCTGGTTGAAGAAGCCGACGTATTGGTCGGGATTGCCGCTTCCCGACCAGCCGACGGTGCTCAGCATGTAATACGAGTTGGTAAGATTGCGGCCGATCACACCGAACTCGTACGACTTGTCGGCCGGACCGACCAGCGCTTTCGCATTGAGCAGCCAATAGGCCTTCTGGAACCCGCCGGGCGCATAGTCGGTCGCGGTCGCGAACGAGCTGCTGTAGGACGTCTGCACGCCGATCCGGGCGGTCCAGTCGCCAAGGTCGGCCTCGTAGTCACCGCCCACAGTGAAGGTCAGCTTGGGCGCGCGGTTCAGCCTGCGGCCGGCGAGATCCTGCTGTCCGCCGACACAGCCTGAAGCCGCGGTCTGCCCGGCATAGCACTGGGCGCCGGGAAAGCTCGTGTACTTGGCGTTGTTGTAGCCGATGTTGCCGTTAAGCGTCAGACCTTCGGCCGCAAGCCACTCGAACGACCCCTGCACGCCCGTCAGCCGCGCCTCCGCGGCGTTCTGCAACACGAAGCTGATGGTCGTGGGGTTGTACGAGACGACCTGCAGGTTCTTGTAGGTGTAGCGATAGGCGACGAGATCGAAGCGAAGCCTCCGGTCGAAGACGGTCGCCTTGTAGCCGCCTTCGAAGCCTCGCGCCGTTTCCGGTTCGAAGTGAAGATCGGCCGAACTGGTCGAGGCAGCCAGCAGGAACGGGTTCGACAGGCCGCCGCCCTTGTAACCCGTCTTGTAGGCCACGTAGATCGTGTGATCCGCTTCCGGCTTCCAGGTAAGCGTCACTTCGGGCGAGATGTGATCGTCGGAATAGCTGGCGCTGCGGACCGCGCCGACCGGGAGCAGGAAGCCGAAGTTCGGCCCGACCGACAGATTCTCGATCGCGATCTTCTTCTTGTCGCGGCTCCAGCGCGCGCCGCCCGAAAGTTCGAGTTCGGGGAGAATGTTCCACCGCGCCTGCCCGAAGACCGAAAGATAGTCTCCGCTGCCGCGCGAATCCATTTCCACCGAGGCATAGTTCTGGGCAACCGGGTTGAACACATGGCCGATGTCCGGCGCGTTGTAGAACGAACGCGAGAAGTCCTCGTAATAGATACCGGCCATAAAGTTGATCGGGCCGTCCAGCTCGGTATTGATGCGCAGTTCCTGCGTAAAGAGCCTGTAGGAATCGCGGGACGGCGACCAGATCGAGGCATAGGGCGACCAGTCGCCGACCGTCACCTGCTTGACCTTCTGGTCGTAGTAGCCGGTGTCGGAGGTCAGCGTCACGTTATCCCAGTTCTGCTCGAGGTTGAGCGAGGCGAGGACGATGTTCGAATCGAGATAGGGAACGCCGTTGTTCGAATAGGGCAGGTTCACGGCATATTCCGGCGCAACCGAACTGATCGCCAGTTGGCGGTCCTTGCGACAGTCCGCGCCGGGAAGCGGCGCGCCGGCGGCAGTGGGGCTGGTCGTGGGGCTGAGGCAGAACGGCTCGGTCGTGGCGAAGCCGTTGTTGCGGTCCTGCGAATTCACCGACAGCTTGAAGCGCGCCTGGAACTGCGGATCGGGCTTCCACACCAGCGTGAGCCGCCCGGCGATATCCTCGCCGGCGGGCCCGCGGCTGCCGTAAGTGGCGCCGGGCACGGTCACGGCCGGGTTGGTGCGATCGGGGATCGCCGTGGCGACGTTCTTGATCCAGCCGTCCTGCTTGCTCACCCGGAACGCGGCACGCGCGCCGAAAGTGTCGCTGAGCGGACCGGAGATCGCGCCTTCGAGGAAACGCAGGTCTGAGGTGAACTCGTAACCGCCCGTGACATAGCCTTCCAGCCGGTTGGTCGGATCGGCCGAGCGAATGGAAATGACGCCCGCCGGCGAGTTCTTGCCGAAGAACAGCGCCTGCGGACCCTGCAGCACCTGGACCTGTGCCATGTCGAACATCGCCGCCGAAAGGATACGCCCGCGGCTGATGGGAATGCCGTCGATCTCGACCGCGACGCTCTGATCGATACCCGCGTCGCTCGATCCCGAACTGATGCCGCGAATGGTGATCGTCGCACCGGTTCCCGAGCCGCCCTGCGAGATGTTCACCTGGGGCGCGAGTTCGCCGATCTTGTTGAGGTCGGTCGCGAGATTGTCCTTGAGGTCCTGGCCACCGATCGCCGTAACCGCGACCGGAACGCTCTGAAGCGATTCAGCACGCTTTCGCGCGGTAACGATGATCTCTTCCAGCCCCGCGCCCTCGCTTGCTTCCAGCGTTCCGGAACTTTGCGCGAAGGTGGGCGTCGAAGCCAGCAACAGGCCGGCCGAAAACGTCAGGGTCAGTCTGGACGCGGTCATATGGTTCCTCCCTTATGGATTTGGATTTGGATTTGGATTTGGATTTGGATTTGGATTTGGATCTGCACGTTCATGAAAGCGTGAATTTACGAGCCGCCCTGACGCGGCAGCATTTCCCTTGCGCCGCTCGACCACACCTCTTGCGCCATCGCCGACGCGATCTGCCAGCGGCCGGCGCTGCGCCGCAGTTTCAGCGAGTACTGGCCGCCCGAGAGGTAGGTTTTCGGATCGCTTTCCGGCCCGATATGCTGCGCGATGATCGCGCACGAGGCCGTCCCGGCATCGCCATCGGTGTCGACGATGAAATTGCCGAAAATGTGCTGCGTCACCCTCAGCGGCTCGAGCGCCTTACGCATGTGGAGCAGAATGGCCTCGCGGCCCCGGAGCAACGGCGAAAAGTCAGAATACTTGGCTTCGGCGTCCTGCGTGAAGCAATCGCCGATCGCGCCGTAGTCCTTGGCATCGATGGCATTGGCATAGCTCGCCATCAGTTCCTGCACCTGTTCATGGTCGGTCTTGGTCACGCGCGCCTCCCGCTTGGTTGTATCGCGACCGGAAGCGCGCCCATGCGCGGCATTCCGGTGTACTTTTCGAAGTCGTCGTTCCAGGCGGTAAGGCGGTTGACGTTGGTGCCGGCCACGCGCGGATCGTCGCTGTCCCACTCGCCGAAGCCGTGCATCAGCGCGACGACGCCGCGCCGCAGCCCTTCGTCGACCTCGACGATCGCCCGGACCTCACCATGACGCGAGCGGATGCGAACCTCGGCGCCGGCGGCCAGGCCAAGCTCGGCCATGTCGGCCGGGTGGAGGAACGCGGGGTTGTAGCGCCATGGCAAGGCGCCTTCCGCGCGCGCGAAAGTATTGGTCGTGTTCTGCAAGCGACTGGGAATCAGCAGGAAAGGGAACTCCCCGGCCGCCTCGCGGGGCCGCGGCGCCTCTTCCGCCACTTCCCGCAGCGCGGCGATCATGTCCGGATCGGCAAGCTGGAGCCGGGCCGTGCAGCCGGGCTCGCGCCCGATCACGGTCTTGCGGACATCATCGAACACGCGGCCGTCCGGATAGCGCCGGACTTCCGACAGCGGAACCGCCGAACCCGCGCACATCAGGTCGTAGATCTGCTCGGTCGTCGGTTCGCGCGTCATGTCGAGCGCGGGCGGCGCGGTGCCTTCCGACTTCCAGTTGATCAGCGCCATCGGCAGCCCCAGTCGCTGCGCGATCCGGTAGTAGATCTGCCAGGATTCGAGCAGGTCCGAGCCTTCGGGCGGATCGACTACGGCCGGAAGAGCCGAAGCGTAGGGATCGGCCCAGCCATAGCCCGAATGCCCGCCGGCGGAGATCAACTCGTTCAGCACGGTGACCGACGGAATCTCGAACTGCATCTTCGTCGCGATCACATAGTCGGCCAACCGCGCGGTCGGCGAAAGCACGGTGTCGTGGATCACCAGCGTGTCGAGCGCCGCCAGCGCCTCGCGCGTCCTGGCCGTCTGGGGCCAGCTGTTGACCGCGCCGCCATGCAGGAACAACGCGCGCACCTGCTCCGGCCCGGGCGTGAGGATTTCCTCGGGCAAGGCCGCAAGCGGCATCCCCGCGACCGTCTCCTCGAAGGACTTGATCCGCGTCTTCTCGCCAAAACCCCAGGCCGGCCGGGGCGCGATCGGTTGGGCGCGGAACTCGCGCGGCGGCAGCAGGACGCTGGGGTGCATGGCGGGGTCACCCTCGCGCGCCCACCAGCCGCGCAGCGTATTGATGCAGAGCGCCAGATAGCTGCTGAGCAATCCGCGAGTCGCCATGCTCGGCCCGGTGCCCAAAGCGATGTCGCCGGTCTTCGCCTCGCCAAGCGCCCGCGCGATCGCCCGCAGCTCGGCCTCGGGCACACCGGCGCGCTCGGCGACCCTCGCAGCGGTGAACGGCCTCACGGCATCCGCCAGCGCATCGAACCCCTCGGCATTGGCGGTGACGAAAGCCCGGTCCACGTCGCCCTGCTCTAGCAGCAGGTTGATCAGGCAGGCCAGGACCGCCGGGTCCTCCCCGGGGCGCAGCTGCAGGTGGATATCCGCCAGCCGGGCAGTTTCGCTGCGGCGCGGATCGACCACGACCAGCTTGCCGCCGCCGCGCCGCATGCCCTTGATCTGCATTCCGGGATTCTGCGGGAGATACTGCTTCGAATTGATCGGATTGCCGCCGACGATGACGAAGATGTCGCGCTGCTCGGGCAATATCCGCCCGCCGGCCCAGCGGCCGTGCAGCGCGTAGCCGATCGCCATGCCGGGCTGGTCGATCGTCGCCGCCGAGAACAACATCGGCGAGCCGATCGCCCTGAGAAACGAGATCATCATCGCCGAGGCGGCCGGCTGCTCGATCACGCCGCCGGACAGATACGCGGCGATCGCCCGCGGCTCATGCCGCTCGAGCAGCCGCCCGATCCGCACGGCAAGCTCATCGGCCAGATCGTCGCTCGTGATCGGGATGAAGCGCCCGTCGGGCAGCCGCTTGAGACTGTGAAGCAATCGGTCGGGCCCGTTGTGCAGCAGCGGCGTCGCGCGCCCCTTGGGGCAGGTATAGCCGTGATAGAGCGGCGCACGGCGGTTGCCGCGGACCTGGGTCACCCGGCCGTGCTCGACAGCCACATCCACCGGGCAGAATGCGTTACAACTCCGGCAGATGGACGTCTTCGTTACCAACAGGCCCTCCCCTTTTTGGCTCCTGACGCGTCCCATAACTCCATTTCATTCGAATGAAAATAGGACTTTATCATCCTGTATATCTGAATATATAATCTGAAAACTCACGGTTTATCGCGATTGACAATCCATGAGTGCCATCATTAGGTCAGAATGATATATGTTCCCCGATGCGTTTCGGGTTGTGCAGGGAGGACGCCGAATGGACGACTGGATGCGGGCGCAGGCCGCCGTGATGCAGCTTCACGCGCACTACGTCGACGCCGTGTGGCGCAAGGATTCGCAGGCGTTCGGCGCCTGCTTCGCCAGCGACGCGCAATGGCGCCTTTCGGGCTTTGTCATCGACGGCCGCAGCGCGATTACCGAATTCATGACCGCAGCATTCGCCCGCTACGGCCGCATCCTGCTCACCTTCCGCACGCCGATCATCGATGTCCGGGACGGTGCGATCACGGCACGGACGTACGTTTCCGAGCAGAGCGTCCTGGCGGACGGCACCGCTTATGGCCCGATCGGCACCTACTACGAACGCTTTGTCGAGGAGGACGGCCGGCTGCGCTTCGCCTGGCGGCTGTTCATGACCGAATACGTTGGCGGCCCGGATCTGAAGGGGCAATTTTACGACACACCCGACTTCGGCCCCCCGCCAGCCATGCCCGATCTCGACCAGCCCACCTTCAACCGCAGCGGCATTCTGGGCAGCGCGACGTGAGCGGAAGCGGCCTTCCCCCGGACCTGTTCGGTCTTGGCGGACGCACGGTGATCGTCGCGGGTGCTGGCGGTGGCGGAATGGGCACACTGCTGACCCGGCTGCTCGCCGAGGTGGGAGCCACGGTGATCGGCGTGGACCGCTCGGGCGAAAACCTCGAGCGGGACCTCGGCCCGCTTATGGCATCGGGACTGCCGATCACGCCGGTTCAGGCCGATCTGAACGACGACGAGGGTATCGCCCGGATCATGGCCTGCGCCAGCAACCTGGATGCGCCGGTGCATGGCCTCGTCACGGTGGTCGGCGGCGTGCCCGACCGTTACTGGGGCCCGGCCACCGAGGTCACCCGGCAGGACTGGCACGAACTCTTCGCCTACAACCTCGATTCGATGTTCTTTCTCAGCCAGGCCGTGGCGAAGCGACTGCGCGAGCTGCGCCGGCCCGGCGCGCTGGTCGCCATAGCCTCGATCAGCGGCCTGACGGCAACGCCGTTTCATATCGGCTACGGAGCGGCCAAGGCAGCAGTCATCTCGGCGGCGAAGACCATGGCGATCGAACTCGCCGCGGACGGTATCCGGGTCAACTGCATCGCCCCCGGCCCGGTCGCCACGCCGACCGCGGCAATGGAGGCGGACCCGGAGCGCGACCGCTGGGCCGTACCGATGGGGCGGCAGGGCACCGCGCACGAAATCGCCGCGAGCGCGCTTTACCTGCTGTCGGACATGGCCGGCTATGTGACCGGGCAATGCCTGGCCGTCGACGGCGGCATCAGCGCCAAATGGTCGCATCTGGACATCGACAACTGCCCTGCCTATGCGCGTGACCGCAGCTTCCTGGAGCAATGGCAACGCGATCCGGCAGCTGGCTTGCGTTGACAGCCGTGGAAGCTGTCGACCCGATCGAGCGAAGGACGGCATCGATCTCCGACGTGAAGCACCCACCTGTCTACCAGACGATCGCACGCCAGTTGAAGGACGCCATCCTGCGCGGCGACTATCCGGTCGGCTCGCGGCTGCCCACCGAGAACCAGCTCTGCGAGAGCCTGGGAGTCAGCCGGTATGCTCTGCGCGAGGCCATGGGCCTTTTGCGGCGCGAGAAGTTGATCGAGACGCGCCGGAAGGCGGGCACGTTCGTGCTGGCGCCCCAACCCGCCGCGTCGAACTTTCAACACGCGCTGTCGATCGACGACATCCTCGCCTTCTCGGTTCGCTGGCAGTTCACGGTCAGCACGATGACCTTCGCGCCGCTCGATCCGGAACTGGCCGGCTGGGTGGGGGTGCCGGAGTCCGAAAAATGGCTGGCCGTTGCCGGCGTCGCCCAGGCGCACGGTTCCGATACGCCCGAAAACTGGGTGACATACTACATCAACGGCGAATTCGCCGCGATCGGCCGTATCTTTTCGACCCATGCCGGCCGCATTCTGCCGCTGATCGAGAACATGTTCGGCGAGCGGATCATGACGATGACCCAGCAGATTACCGCCGATCTGATGCCCGCGAAGCTGGCGGCGGAACTGAAGGCGCCGAAGAATTCTCCCACGATCGTCGTGCGCAGCGTCTATCGCACCAGCGAGAAGGTTGCGCTCATCACGACCGAAACCTATCCGGCCACGCGCTTCCACTATGTGAAGACCCTTCATCGCGCGGGGGATGCGAGCGCGGCGCAGAGCTGACGCCACAATACGGAAAGCAGGGCTATGACACAGTTCGCCTTCAACATGCCGCTGGTCAAGTTTCTGGCCGAGGCTCAGGGAGAGCGTCTCGCGCTCGTGCAGCGCATAGGAGGCGCGCTGGAGGAAGCCGGGATCGATGCCGGGCTGATGTCCGAGCATCCGGCGCCGTCGGCCGAATGGCTGCGCACCGATCCGGCGGCGCACGACAGCCTCGACCCTTTGACCGCGCTCGCCTTCGTCGCCGCGGCAACCAGCCGGCTCAGGCTCATGACCAATGTCGTGGTCCTGCCGTATCGCAACCCCTTCCTCACCGCCAAGGCGGCCGCAACCCTGCAGATCCTGTCGGACGACCGGCTGCTCCTGGGCGTCGGCGTCGGCTATCAGCGCGAGGAGTTCGAGGCTCTCGGCGTCCGCTATGAGGAGCGCGGCGCGCTCACCGACGAGGCGATCGACACGATCCGGGCGGCCTGGGCCGGCGGACCGGTGGTCAAGCGCGGGCGCCACTTCAACGCCGTCGGCAACGAACCGCGGCCGGTTCCCGTGCCGCCCCCGCCCATTTGGGTGGGCGGAGGCAGCGATCGCGCTGTCGAGCGGGCAGCGCGGGTCGGCGATGGCTGGGCTCCGTTTTTCAGCGTGCCGACCAGTGATGCTTCGGTCATGCGCGCGAGCGTGGTGTCCATGGAACACTTCGGCGAGAAGGTCCGGCGATTGCACGATTTGCGAGAGCAGCACGGTTGCCAGGGGCCATTCGACATTGCCGTAGCTCCCCCCTCCCGTCCCGGCGGCATGAGCGAAAGCGACGCGCGCCGCTTCCAGGACGAAGTGGGTGAATTGCAGCGGCTGGGCGCGACCTGGATCTGGACTTCGCTGCCGGCGAGATCGCTAAGCCACTATCTCGAACTTGTGCAGTGGTACGGACGGACCGTCTCCGCCTGTCGTTGAACCGCTGATTTACTGGGTCTTGCCCCCTTGCGCAGATCACAGATAGCTGGACGTTTCGGTTCGATCAGAACCGGAATGGCTCCAGGATCAGGCGATCGTCATGAGACTGGCGTTGCCGCCCGCCGCGGTCGTGTTGATCGATAGCGATACTTCTTCGACCAGCCAGTCGAGCACGTAGCCGTCGGGCTTGCGAAGCTGGAGCGGAACGATCCTGCCCTTGCGCGCGGCCAGGCCCTCGGACAGCATCCGAAGATCGTCGGCATGCTCGACCAGCGCCGCTGTGAGTTCGGGCTCCATGCTTCCGGCTTGCGCCCATGCGACCGCCTCGGCCACGCGAGCAGGCAACCCGTCCAACCACGTTTTGCCGGCACCCGCCGCGATCACCGCGCGGTTGCCCGTGGCGAAAACCGCCGCCAACTGTTCGTAGAGACCCTCGCGGGTCCGCGCCTTGAGCAGCACTCTGCCCCGCGCGTGGCAGGAATAGACATTGCGCTCACCCACGGGGCCGGGCAATTCGATCTCCAGCCCCCAGCGCGATGCGGTTCCCATCGCGCGGGCGCCCGCAGCCAGGCTCGCATGGCCCCGGTTCTCGAGCCAGTCTGCGAAGGCGGCCAGCGCCGGTCGGTCGGATAGGCCATGATCTGCGCGGCGGGGGTTTGCGACCAGGCGCGACAGATAGAGCGGCCCACCGGCTTTCGGCCCGGTCCCCGACAGGCCACGGCCGCCGAAAGGCTGCACGCCGACAACCGCGCCGATGATGTTGCGGTTGATGTAGAGGTTGCCCGCCTCGATCCGCCCGCCGACCCGTGCCGCCGTCTCGTCGAGCCGGGTATGAAGCCCGAACGTAAGGCCATAGCCGGTGGCGTTGATCTGGTCGACGAGGCCGTCCAGTTCCTGGCTGCGGAAACGCAGGACGTGAAGCACCGGTCCGAAGACTTCGCGCTTCAGTTCTGACACCGCCCCGATCTCGATGATGGTCGGCGGAACGAACGTGCCATGCGCGCAGGCGCCGCCCAGCGGAACCTGATGAACGGCGTGACCGGAGGTCCGCATCCCTTCGATATGCCCGATAATGCCGGTCCGGGCCGCGCCGCTGATGACGGGCCCGACATCGATGTCCAATGCATCGGTGGGGCCGACCGACAGTTCCGTCACGGCTCCCTTCAACATCGCGAGCGTATGGTCCGCGATCTCCTCCTGCAGGCAGAGAAGCCGCAAGGCGGAGCAGCGCTGACCCGCGCTGTCGAAGGCCGACGCGAGGACGTCACCGACCACCTGCTCGGTGAGTGCCGACGAATCCACGATCATCGCGTTCTGTCCGCCGGTTTCGGCGATGAGCGGAATCGGGCTGCCGTCGGCCGCGCAGCGACCCGCGAGCTGGCGCTGGATCAATCGGGCGACCTCGATCGACCCGGTAAACAGGACACCGGCGGTTTCCGGGGCGGCGACCAGGGCGGCTCCGATCGCCCCGTCTCCCGGAACGAGTTGCAGGACGTCCTTCGGCACGCCCGCCGCATGCAGGATCGCGATTGCCTGGGCCGCGATCAACGGCGTTTCCTCGGCAGGCTTGGCCACGACGCTGTTGCCTGCGACCAGCGCCGCCGCGATCTGGCCCGTAAAGATCGCAAGCGGGAAGTTCCACGGGCTGATGCACACGACAGGCCCCAGCGGCCGTTGCTCGGGCGAGAGAGTCAGCCGCGCCTCGGCGGCATAATAGCGCAGGAAATCGACCGCCTCGCGCACTTCGGCCACCGCGTTCGCCGCCGACTTGCCGGCCTCGCGGATGGCCAGAGCCATCAGGTCGGCCATCGCCGCCTCGAGGCCATCCGCCGCGCATTCGAGGATCGAGGCGCGCCTGTCCGCCGGAGTGGCCGCCCAGGCAGGCACCGCGGCCGCTGCGGCCTCTACCGCAAAGGCTGCGTCGCGCTCGAGCGCCCAGACCACGCTGCCCACGCGGTCTCGGCTGTCGGCCGGGTTGAGAACCGGCCGTACGCTCCGGTCGATTTCCAACCCCATCGCGGGCCTGGCTTCCCACCGCCCGGAGGCGCTGCGCCGGAGCGAAGCGGCGAGGTCCGCGAGCACGCTTTCGTCGTTGAGATCGAGCCCGGCGGAATTCCGCCGTGGCGCAAGAATATCCCGGGGCAGCGCAATCGCGGGATGGGGCGAGCCGGGTTCTCCCATCCCACGGACCTCTTCCATGGGATCGGCGATCAGCGCCGCGACCGGGACGTCGGGATCGCTGATGCGATGGACGAACGAGGAGTTCGCCCCGTTTTCCAGCAGCCGGCGAACGAGATAGGCGAGCAAGGTCTCATGCGTGCCCACCGGCGCATAGATCCGGCATGGCCGATCGAGCCTGTCTGCTCCGACCACCTCTTCATAGAGCGGTTCACCCATGCCGTGCAGGCATTGGAATTCCCAGTCCCCCCTGCCGAAGGCCGGCCCCGCCATCGCGTAGATCGTCGCCAGCGTCTGGGCATTATGGGTCGCGAACTGCGGGAAGACGGCGTCGCCCGCGGCGAGCAGCTTGCCGGCGCAGGCGATGTAGGACAGGTCTGTGTGGACCTTGCGGGTGAACACCGGAAAGTCGCCGAGCCCGTCGACCTGGGCGCGCTTGATCTCGGCATCCCAATAGGCGCCCTTGACCAGCCGCACCATGATCCGCCGCCGGTTGGCGCGGGCGAGATTGACGATGAAATCGATGACGGAAGGGCAACGCTTGCCATAGGCTTGGACCACGAAGCCCAGGCCGTCCCAATCCGCGAGATCGGGGTGTTCCGCCAGCGACTGGAGAATGTCGAGCGACAGTTCGAGGCGATCGGCTTCCTCGGCATCGATGTTGAAGCCGATGTCATAGCGCCTGGCGAGCGTGGCCAGGGCGACCACCTGCGGAGCCAGTTCGGTCATCACTCGGTGCGCCTTGGCGCGCGAATAGCGCGGATGCAGCGCCGAAAGCTTGATGGAAATGCCGGGCCCTTCGTAGACTCCGCATCCGCGCGAGGCCCGGCCGATCGCATGGATCGCCCGCTCGTAGTCGGCATAATAGCGCGCCGCGTCGGCAGCCGTCGTCGCCGCTTCGCCCAACATGTCGTAAGAATAGGCAAAGCCACGCGCTTCGAGCGGCTTCGCGCGGCGCAGGGCGGCCTCGATCGTTTCGCCGGTGACGAACTGTTCGCCCATCATCCGCATCGCGATATCGACGCCGCGCCGGATCACCGGCTCGCCCAGCCGCGCGACGAGCCGGATCAGCGCGGCGGAAAGCCCTTTGTCGTCGGCGCTAGATGCGAGCTTGCCGGTGACCACCAGGCCCCAGGTCGCGGCGTTGACGAACAGCGACCGGCCGTCGCCGACGTGCGCGGCCCAGTCGCCGTCGGCGAGCTTGTCGCGGATCAGGGCATCGCGGGTGGCATCGTCGGGAATGCGCAGCAGCGCCTCGGCCAGACACATCAGCGCGACGCCTTCCTGGCTGGATAACGAATATTCCTGAACGAACGCCTGCACGCCGCTGCGCAGGGGCTTGGCGCGCAGCCTGGCGATCAGATCCCCGGCAATCGCCCGGGCCGCCGCGCGAACAGGCTCCGGAAGCGTGGCGAGGGGAAGCAGCGCTGCGACGGCATCCGGTTCCGGGGTCCGTGTGGCGGCAGTGATCGCCCGGCGCAGGGGGCTGGCCGGACGCAGTGGAGGAGCGAAGCGGGCGAAGGGCGAAGCGTGGACCATCATCCTTACATAGCCGGATTGAGGCAGGCGATCCGCCCTTTTGATATCGCGATTTCCAATCACCGGCCCCGACATGATGGCGACTGGGCCGGAGCGCGTCGCCGAGCTTCTGATGCGCTTGGCGATTGAGCGATAGGTTTTTCCTATCGCTCTCAGCAAGCAATACCGTGCGGCCAACGCGCGCCCGTGCGGTAGATATCGTGCAACCGAATAAAGAGAGGATTCGCCATGGCCATCAGCCTGCTGCCCGACCATCCCGCCGCCTGGACCTACCGCAGCTGGGAAGAGCTTATGTCCATTCCGCGCGAGGAGCGCGAAAAGCTGCAGCTCGAAGCCATGCAGATCCAGTTCCGCCGCCTGCGCGACCGCATCCCCGCGCTGAAGAAACTGGCCGATCGGCAGGGCGTCGATGCGATCGACCGGATCGAGGACATCCTTCCTGTCTGCTTCGATCACCGCGTCCTCAAGAACTATCCGATCCAGATCATCGAGAACCGCGATTTCGCCAAGCTGACGAATTGGCTGGACAAGCTGACCGCGCACGACCTGACACGGATCGACCTCACCGGCCTGAAGACCATCGAAGAGTGGCTGGGCCGCCTCGAGGCGTTCGGCATGCTGGTCACTTATTCGAGCGGAACCACCGGCAAGCTCTCGTTCGTGCCACGTTCGAAGGACGAACTCGGCCCGTGGAAATTCCACTTCTTCAACGTCAACTATGCCGCCAGCGGCGTGGACGCGTGGACCACCAAGCTGCCGACGTTCTTCCCGGGCTATCGCGGCGGCTACCAGACCATGCTCAAGATGATGAGCCTGTTCAACGTGGAAATGGCGGGCGGCGAAGAGCACTATCATACGCTCTACGACACCCATATCCCGGCCGATCTCATGGCGCTTTCGGGGCGCCTGCAGGCCGCCGAGGACAAGGGCGAGGTCGCGGCGCTGGGGCTTGATCCCGCGCTGCTCGAACAACGCCAGCAGATGCTCGCGCAGGGCCGCTCGAAGGACGGCGACCTCGACGACTGGTTCACCGGCCTGATCGAGCGATACCGGGGCCAGCGGGTGAAGATCGGCGGCACCTTCTCCGACCTGTACCGGGTCGCCCGCGCCGGGCTCGACCGCGGCGTGCGCTGCGCGTTCGCGCCGGGCTCGATCATCTCCGGCGGCGGCGGCATGAAGGGTTACAAGGACGCGCCCGATGACTGGGAGGACCAGATCAAGGCGTTCTTCGGCGTCGATTTCATGGGCAACCAGTACGGCTTCTCCGAATGCATCGGCAACGCGCCGCTGGCCGAGGACGGCTTCTTCTATCTGCCGCCCTATTCGGTGCCCCTGTTGATGGGGCCGGATGGCGAGGCACTGCCGCGCGAAGGTGTGCAGACGGGCCGCCTCGTGCTGGTCGACCTCATTCCCCAGTCCTACTGGGGCGGCTTCACCTCGGGCGACGAGGTGACGATCCACTGGGACGACGAGGATACCGAAACCGGCTGGCGCGCTCCCCGCATTGCCAAGTCGATCCGCCGCATCGGCGAGAACGAAGGCGGAGAGGACAAGATCACCTGCGCCGGATCGCAACAGGCCTACAACGAGTTCATGGAATTCGTGGCGGGCGAAGCGTGATGTCCGGCGTGCTCGACATTCCCATCATCGCGCGTGGCAAGGTCATCATGCCGGGCGACGATGCAGTCATCTACAAGGGGCGCGGCGGCGCGGACTTCCGCCAAGCCGATCCCCACAAGCATATCCACGACCTGGTGCTGGGCGATACCTCGCGGCTGCGCGACCTGCACGACACGCCGATGGCCGAGATCATCGCGGTACTGGCCGAACTGGGCAAGCGTCTCGTCCTGGCAGACAACCCGCTGCTGCAGGAAAGCTTCCAGCTTGCGTTGCAGGCAGGCGGCCTTGCCGAACCGATCCTGCGCGGCGTCTACGATGCGCTGCCGCACATGTTCGCCGCAGAGGGGATGGCCGCGCTGGTCGAAAAGACCATCGGCACGAAATACATCGACGGCTGGGTGCCGAGCGGCGGCGACTACGACACGGTCTCGATCCGGGCGATCGGCACGCGTCAGCTGCACATCACCGCGGGCAACGTCCCCGTCGTCGCGGCGATGACCATCGCCCGCGCCGGGCTTACCAAGTCGGACATCCTGATCAAGTCGCCGTCGAACGATCCGCTCACCGCCAATGCCATCGCGCGCACGCTGATCGACATCGCCCCGGATCACCCGGTGACCAGGCATATCGCCGTCGCCTATTGGAAGGGCGGCGATGAATACATGGACCAGCAGATCGTCCGCACCAGCCGGATCGACAAGATCACCGCCTGGGGCGGGATGAGTTCGGTCAGGCACATCCAGAAGTTCCTGACGCCGGGCATCGACCTGACGGCACTCAATCCGAAGTATTCGATGTCGATGGTCGGCCGCGAAACCTTCGCGAGCGAGGCGGTGATGGACGAATGCGCCATCGGCCTCGCGACCCTGGCCGGCTTCTACAACCAGACCGCCTGCGCCAACACGCGGATCGTCTACGTCGAGAGCGCGACCGACGACGAGAGCATCGAAAGGGTGGTCCAGCTTGGCCGCAAGATGCTTGCCGCATACGCCACGCTTCCCCCGCTGCTGTCGGTGCCGTTCATCGCGCGCAATCGGGAGTTGGAGGCCGAGATGGCAGCCGTCGCGCTCGAAGACGATTTCTATCATGTCGAGGGCGACACGCTGCATGGCGGCTTCATCGTCTCGAAGTTCAACGACCGGGTCGAATTCTTCGACAAGCTCAACAACCGGGTGGTCAACTTCGTCCCGGTCGACGATCTTGGCGACGTGATCAAGTGGTGCGACGATACGACGCAGACGGTCGGCCTCTATCCCGAGGAACGCCGCGCGGGCCTGCTGGATGCGTTCGCCCTGGCCGGCGTTCAGCGCCTGGTGTCGCTGTCCGGCGGCGACCCGCTGACGGTCTATGCCAATTCGCACCACATGCCCCCCGGATCGCCGCATGACGGGATCGAGCCGATGCGGCGCAGCGTGCGCTGGGTCGTGGACATGCGCCCGGCGCATCACGCCGCGCATCTGAGCGTCGCCGCGGAATAAGATGGACACGCGCCATCTTCGGAGCTTCCTGAAGATTGCAGAAACGCGGTCGATCAGCCGCGCCGCGGAATCGCTGGGGATCGCCCAGCCGTCGCTCAGCCAGCAGCTCTTGCGGCTGGAGGACGAGGTTGGACTCAGCCTGTTCCGGCGCACGCCCAAGGGCGTCGATCTGACCGAGGCCGGCCGCGTCTTCCTCGAGCATGCGCGCCAGATCATGAACGCGACCGAGCAGGCTATCGAGGACGTTCGCGACCTGACGATGGACGTCAGCGGCGAGGTCGTGCTGGCGGTGCCCTACTCGATCAGCAAGGTCGCCGGCGTCACCCTGGTCGAAGCTTTCCTGGCGCATGCGCCGCAAGTCTCGTTCCGGCTGGTCGAGGCCTTCACCGGCCAGATCCGCGGCTGGCTCGATCTCGGCAAGGTGGACCTCGGCATCCTGCACGACATGGGGCCCGTACGGCACCTTTCGGCCCGGCGGCTGGCGCGTGAGGAACTGTTCCTGGTCGGTCCCGCAGGCGAACTGGGCACGTCGGACGCACCGGCGGCCGTCGAGGTCGCCCGCCTGCAAGATCTGCCGATGATCCTGCCCGGCCCACAACACGGATTGCGGCAAGTCGTTGAGCAGGAGGTGGCAAAGGCGGGCGGTGCCATCACGACGAAGCTCGAACTCGATGCGATGAGCCATCTGGGCGAACTCATCGGGCGCGGCCACGGCTATTCGATCGCGCCGATCACCGTGGTTACCGAGGACCTCGCCGCCGGACGCGTCAGCATCGGCCGGATCGGCAACCCCGGCATTGCGCGCAGGCTTTCGCTTATGCGCAACGCTACGCGCGTGGTGACCCATGCCTCCGTCCGCTGCGAGGACCTGACCGCAAAAGTCCTGCTCAGGCTGATCGCCAAGGGCCTGTGGCCGGCACAGGCCGAATCCTGACCGAAGAAAACGGACGGTTTGAGCGGCGCGTCGCGCTTGTGCGCAAAGGCCGGAACCCCACAGAGGCTGCACACCGCGCGTCCGTCGTTCGCGGCAAAGCCGTGACCTGATCGCAAGACCAGGCCCTACGGAGACCTTACACGCTCCGCCTCAGCGCGGGCAGCGCCATCAGAAAGCTCAGGACGAACAGCAGCAGGAAGACGACAAGCGACACCATGACCGAAATTCCTACTTTCGCAGGATCGCGAATGATGGCGTCGGTGATATAGCCCACCAAGAGTGGGCCAAGCATCACGCCGCCGGCGCCGCAGAACAAACCGACGATCGAAGTTCCCTTGCCGCGAAACCGACCCGGCAGGACAGTCATCAATGCCGTTAACGGCAGACTGGCGTAGCCGGACACCAGAAACAGAAACAGACCGACGCAGATCACCGTCGCCTCGGGTATCGGAGCCAGGAATCCGCAGATAGGCAATGGAACGCCAAGGATGGCGGTCACAATCGGATAGCGCAAATGGATGTCACGCCAGCCGCGGCGATAAAGCATATCCGCGAACATCCCGTGCAATGGCATGCCCATGAGCGGCGCGATCACGAGAGCCGTTCCCAGCCAGCTTCCCACCGTAGCGGCGCTCCAGCCGTGACTGCGTATCAGGAAGGCGGGCGTCCAGGCCATCACCGCGTTCGACATGGCCACGAGAAAGAGGAAGCCAAGATGATGCGGAAGAAGGAAGCGTGCGTTCGCCTTCCAGTATGCGAAGAAGGCGACGAAGCTGCTGTCCGGCTGATTTTTGCCTTCCGCCAGCGCACGGGATGGCTCGGGGATCAGGAATACAAACGGCACGATAAGCAGGCCCGGCAGGCCGACCAGCAGGAAGATCAGCTGCCAACCGGCGGTTTCGCCGAGCAGCGGCAGTGCGATGTTCTTCGTGGGGTCGATCATCGAGGCCAGCCATCCGCCGACGATCAGCGCACCGCCCTGCCCAATCTTGTTGCCCATTCCCGTGATCGCCATGGGCAGGGCGAGCTTACCCTTCGGAAACAGGTCGCTGAGCAGAGAGGAATTCGCAGGACCGATCGTCGCATCCCCCGCACCGACGAACGACCGCGCGACGACGAGCCCGCCGAATGACCGGACGGCCCCCGTCGCCATCGTCGCCACGCTCCACGCGCAGATGCCCAGCGCGATGACGGACCGCCGGGAAAATCGGTCGACCGCCCATCCGGCCGGGATTCCGAGCACGCCGAAGGGCACGGCGAAAGCCGCCCCGATCAGCAGGCTCATCTGCACATCCGAGAGGACGAAATGATGCTTGATCGGATCGACCAGCAGCGTGACGATATTGCGGTCGAGGATCGCGATGGCGGCCAGCAGCGCCAGCATGCCAGTTGCGAACCAGGCGCGCGGGTACGGCGCTTTGCCGTCTGCGTCCACTCGTTCGGGAATTGCGTCGAGGGGCGCAGGCTCGTTCACTGGGGGCATCGCGATCTTTCGCAGGTTGGCCGGAGAAGCGGGAACGAGGGCGGTCGCATGATCGCTCTCGTTCCCGAGAACCAGCGTCTTCGTATTCGGGCCGTCCGTGGTCAGCTCGGCAGGTTGAATGCCTCGATGACGTTGTCCCGTAGAATCCAGCGGCGCTCATCTTCCGAAAGGTGCGCCATATGTTCGGTCAACAGTTGCTGGCTCCAGGGCCAGGTCGAATCCGAGTGCGGAAAATCGTTCGCCCAGAGCAGCCGCTTGGGATCGAGCATGTCGAGGCTGTGAAGCGCGACGATATCGTCCTGGAACGTGAAATAGACGTTGTTCTGGATCTGCTCGCTGGGCAGGCGCTCCATGTCGGGCACGTCCTGATGGAACCGGTGGCGGTGATAGAAGTGATCGAGCCGGTACATGAAATGCGGCACCCAGCCCGCATCGGCTTCGGCGCAGACGACACGCAGACGCGGAAAGCGCTCGAACACCCTGCCCCAGACGAAATTGCTCAATACGTCCTGGTTCGCCCGGATCAACGTGTGGTGGAAGAACGCCATCCCACGCCCCTTTTCGTCGGGCGAATCGGGCCGCACCTTCGTGCCCTTCTTCGACGTGAGGATGTGAAAGGCGATCGGCAGGCCAAGATCGACCGCCGCTTCCCAGACCGGATCGAACCGGGGGTCGTCGTATTCGAATTCCGTCGCCGGCTCGCAGGGGAACATTGCGCCGCAAAAACCCGCATCCTTGATCTCGCGCAGATCCTGCAGCGTCGCTTCGACCGACAACGCCGCCGTCTGGCCGAGGCCGAAAAGCCGATCGGGCGCGGCGGCCTGGAACTCGGCAAGCCACCGGTTGTAAGCCTTGAAGCAGGCCTGCTTGAATTCGGCGTCGGGGTGATTGCAGATGACCATGCCGACGGAAGGATAGATGATCTCGCCTCCGATGCCGTCCCGGTCCTGTGCGGCGATGCGGGCCTTGCCGTCGTAGCCGCCCTCGTGCACCTCCTCGAACCGAAGTCCCGCGATATCGATCTCGCGCGGGTTCCGGCCGGCGGCGGACATCCCGCCGTAGCTCACCGAATAGGGCTTCCCGTCGACCATGCCCTCGACGACATAGACCGCCCCACCCTTGTCGTTGATCTGCATGCGCGGCGCGCGATCGCGATATTTTGGATCGATATAGTCGACATAGCAGTTGGGCGGCTCGGTGATGTGCGAGTCCGCGGAAATTGGCTTGAACGGCAGCGGTTTGCAGGGCTCGTCCGCCAGCTCGGAAACATGTCTCGAGGCATTCAGCAGATTCACGCGTTCACTCATGATCTTCTCCCACGGATATGTCTGGATTGGCCCTCAAGCCTGCGACGCCGCCAAGTAGCAGCCGCCCGGGCAGCGCCTGCGTGGCCTTCCCGTCGCGATAGGTGATCTCTCCGCCCACCACCGTCGCCACGATGCCTTCCGCCCGCTGCGAAAGGCGGCGACCGCCAGCCGGCAGGTCGTAGGCGGCTTCCGGCGGCCCGAGCCGCAGCGCCTGATAGTCCAGGATGTTCAGGTCCGCTTTCATTCCCGGCGCTATGAGGCCGCGATCCGTCAGGCCGAGGGCAAGCGCGTTGCGGCGCGTGAGGCGATGAACTGCGTCGCCCAGCGAGATCCGCCGCCCGTTGCCCTTGACGCGGTCCCGCGTCCAGTAACTGAGCAGGAACGTGGGATAGCTCGCATCGCAGATGAAGCCATAATGCGCCCCTCCGTCGCCGAGCCCGATGAGAGTCTGGTCGCTCACCAGCATTCCATGGATGCTGTCGAGGGTTTCCCCGGAGAAGTTGTTGATCGGCAGGAAGATCAGGCCTTTGCCGTCCGCCGCGAGCAGTGCGTCGTAGGCCGCTTGCTCGACCGCGCACCCTTCCCGCCGCGCGATCGCGGCAAGGCTGGTCGCGGGGTCCGGCTCGTAATCGATGGTCCCGGCAAAGGGGTAGCCGGCCAGGGCGCGCTTGCTGAGGAAACGCTGCATGGACGCCCCGAGCTGCTCGCACTGCCCCTCCGCGACGATGCGCGCGCGCAGTTCCGGGCTGCGCATGCGCTCCACCCGTTCCGCGAGAGGGAGATGTTCGACCTCCTTGTACGACGGGTGGAAGCTGAACGGATTGAGCGACAGATCAAGGCCGAACAGCAGCCCGATCGGCCGCGGGAAAACTTGCGGCCGGATGACGATTCCCGGCTCCCTGTTGGCGCGTTCGACCAGTTCGAGCGCGCGGTCGATCATGGACGGCTCGTCATTCACCTGCGCAAGCGAAAAGGTCAAAGGACGTCCGGATTCGCGGCAGATGTCGACGTAAAGACCGACCTCGTGCGCCAGCACGTCCTCGATCGCCGATCCGGCAGACCCCGGGAACACGTCCTCGAGCTGCTGCCCGGTAAATCCGCCGGCGAGCTGGAACATGCCCCTTCCCGCCTGCCTCAATCCCCGCGCCAGCGCGAGCAGTTCCTCCCTGTCGGTGCAGACGTGCGGTGCCTGGTTTCCGTCGGAATCGAGATGCGACAGCGAGCGCGAGGTGGAAACGCCGATCGCACCCGCCGCCATGGCCTCGACCACCAGTTCGGTCATCCTTTCGCGGTCGGCGGCCGTCGACGGTTCGCGCCGCGCGCCGCGCTCCCCCATGACGAAGACGCGCAGCGCGGCGTGGGGGACATAGGCGGCAATGTCCGTGTCGAAGCGGCGGCCCGCCAGGAAATCGAGATACTCGGGAAAGGTCTGCCATTGCCAGGGCAGTCCGCGCGTAATGACGATCTCGGGAATATCCTCGACGCCCTCCATCACCTTGACCAGCATCGCGCGCTCCTCGGGGCGGCACGGCGCGAAACCGACGCCGCAGTTGCCGATGACGACCGTGGTCACGCCATGCTGCGACGACGGCTTGAGCTGGTGTTCCCACGTCGCCTGACCGTCGTAATGGGTATGGATGTCGACGAAGCCGGGGGCGACCATCAGCCCGCTGGCGTCGATCACCTCGGCCGCCTCGCCGGGACAGTCGCCGAGCGCGGCGATGACGCCGTCGCGCATGGCGACGTCCCCCCGCACCGGCGCCCCCCCCGACCCGTCAAGGATTTCTCCGTTGATGATCTTGAGATCGTAAGCCTTGGTCATCTCTCGTTCCATGCCGGTGCCGCCCGCCTTGCGCGGACGATCAATAATCGTACGACAGGTTCACACCGTAGGTCCGCGGCGCCGCCTGGTTGGCCCAGGCGCCGAAACGGCTCGACGTGCGTTGGTAATAGTGCCGGGTGTTGGTCAGGTTCTTTCCCCACAGTTCGATGGCGAACCGCTCGTTCAGCCGATACTCGACCGATCCGTTGAGAATGCTGAAGCTGTCCTGGCGCAGCCGGTTCTCCGGCTCGAAAGCATAGCCGCTGTTGTAACTATAGAGGGCGCTGAACACCAATTCGCCGGTCTCGCTCACCGGCACGCGGAACGATCCGCCGATACTGGCCGCGAACTTGGGCGCGTTCGGCGTCACCCCGCCCGACAGGTCGCCAACGCACTCGACAAGTCCGCCGGTCTGGGGACCGGTCGGTCCGGTGGCGCAGTTGCCTGGCGCCAGCACGTAATAGAAACCGTTCTTGAAATCGCGGAACTTGGAATCGAGCAGCGTCGCGCCGCCGAAAATCCGCACGTTCCGCACGGGGCTGGCTTCGAAATCGATGTCGAGGCCATCCACCTTAACGGTAGCTGCGTTGAACACGTAGTTGATACCGTTGACGATGCTGCGCACCTGGTAATCATCGATATCATAGCGGAAGGCCGAAATGTTCAGCCGCAGATGGCGGTCGAACAGTTCCGACTTCACCCCTACTTCATAGGCATTGATATATTGCGGAAGATAGGGTGGGTTGTTGAAGTTCTGCAGGCTGAAGGCGCCGGACTTGAAGCCGCGATTGAACGAAGCGTAGGCGCTGATCCGGTCGGTCAGATCCTGACGGAGCGAAAGGCGGTATGTAAGCTCATTGTAGTTCAGCTCGCGATCGAACAGATCAAGGCCGGGGCGCGGATAGATCGTTGGCGCGCCAAAGCTCCCGTCGAGGTTAACCGGCGTCAGGATGCCGCGAAACGTCCTCTGGTCGTCCGTATAGCGCAACCCGCCGGTGAGGAACGTCGTGGGAGTGACCGCATAGGTCACCTGGCCGAAGACGGCATAGGAATCGGTCGTCATCCTGCCGTCGATGTTCTGGCCCAGACGGGCCTGCGGCGCATATACGGAGCCGCGCTGGGCCTGGAAGTTGCTGGCCTTGGTCCGCAGGTAGAAGGCGCCCATTTGCCATTCCAGCGGGTAGGTCTGCTTGCTGGCCAGCCGCAGTTCCTGCTGCAGCGAGCGCGTACGGATCACATAGTCGTAATGCACCAACGGCGTGGGACCGGTATCGATATCGAAAAACGTGTGATTCCGGCTATTCCGATAGGCGGTGATGCTGGTCAGGTCGGCAAAGCCCAAATCCGCGGCAACGGTCAGGCTGACACCCCAGTTGCGGACATGCGACAGAGAAGGGTCGTTCGCCGTCGTGTCGTGGCCGCCCGGCGAGAGATACCCGTTCTGGCCAAGGTTGGATTCGTCGATGCGCCAGGCGATCGTCGTGTCGCCCTTGAGATCGTAATAGTCCCCCGCAAGCGTGATCTTCAGACTATCCGACGGCCGAAAGACCGCCTTCGAGCGCATGCCCCAATAGTCGTCCTTCTTGACCTCGGTATTCCGGGTAAGGTTGCGCCCCCACCCCTTTCCCTGGTCCTGCCCGGTCAGCGCGATGTCGAGGCTGAGATTACTGGAAACCGGACCGCCGACATAGAGCTGGCCGGTGGCGGTCTGGTAGTTTCCGTAGCCGGCCTTCGCCTTCACCACCAACTCGTCGCCGGGTTCACGCGTGATGATGTGAATCAGGCCACCCGTGGCGTTCCTGCCGAACAGCGTGCCCTGCGGCCCCTTGAGCACTTCAATGCGCTGGATGCTGTTGAAGTAGGTGATGGTCTGGGCAAGGTCGGCGATGTAGACACCGTCGACATAGAAGGCGTTGGCGCCTTCCTCACCCGCTGCCGCATTGGTCGTGCCGACCCCGCGGACGTAGAACAGGCCGCTCGGTCCCGAGCGCTGCATCTGGACGGCCGGCACCGCTTGCGAGATGGCGTCGGTGTTGGCGATCCCGCTACTTTCCAGCAACGCGCCGCTGACGACCGAGACGGCGACCGGAACGTCCTGCAGGTTTTCCTCGCGCCGCTGCGCAGTCACCACGATGTCATCAAGGCCGCCCGAGGTATCGCCCTGCGCCTCCGGCCTCGCCGCAGGCTCCGGCGCGATCCGCGAGATCGCCGCAGGCCGAACCGTCGCCACCCGGGCGCGCTTGATCACATAGCCGCCATCCGCACCGGCTGTCGCGGCAAGGCCCGATCCCTCAAGCATCCGCTCCAGCGCTGCACGCGCCGGCATCGTGCCATGGACCGCCTGCGACTGCTTGCTGGCGGTAAGGTTCGACGAGGCGACGACGATCGCATCCGCCTGCCGGGCGAAAGCGGTCAGCGCGGAGTTGAGCGGCTGGCGGGGAATATCGAAGCTTCTGACCTGTTCCTGCGCCGCTGCCTGTGCTGCCGGCGCCGCGATCGAAATGCCGATCCCCGCCAAAAGCGCCAGTCCGCTTGCTCCCCATGCACCCTTCATTGCCGCACTCCCTGTAGACGGCGACCACCGCGCGTCCTCCCGCTCCCGATCCTTGGGAGCTTCCAAACAATGACGCCCCACAGAGGTCGATCGTCACCCGCACCAATGAAGATCCCATGTAATGCATTGATTTTGAACATAACTTTTTATTACCGCCATTGACGATCACGCCCTGCGGAGCAATTCGGGCTTGGACGGCGCGCCGAGTTCTGCAATCGTTGGCGTAGGCCGGCCGATACAATCGGCGGTTCAGGAAGGCTTGGCGGTGGGGAGCAGCGACAGTAGCGACAATGCCGTGGATGCCGTCTATCGCACCCATCGCAACGCCGTGCTGAACTACGTCCGGCGGCACTTCGGCGTCGGCCCACCCGATCCGGAAGACGTCGTGCAGACGGTTTTCGAACGGTATTTCGCACAGGCCGAAGGCCATATCGACAACCCGCGGGCCTTCCTGCTGCGCAGCGCCAGAAATTTCGTGATCGATCAGCGCCGCCGCCACTCGGTGCAGATGGACTATGCCAGAGAGGTCCAGTCACTGAGCGACGGGAGTGACGATGTCGACGCCCAGCGCGTCTTGGAAGGCAAGCAGAGGCTGGGTCTGCTGGAAAGAGCTATTGCCGATCTCGATCCAAGGACACGCGAGATGCTGCTGATGAGCCGGATACAGGGCCTGTCCAGTGCCGAAATCGCGCGACGGAAGCACTGCTCGCCCACATTGGTCAAAAAACTGATCGCCAAGGCGCTGGTGGCCTGCCACCGCGCGCTCGACGAGCCCGAGTAACGAGCATGCAGAAGACTGGCGCAGACAAAGAGCAGATTCGGAACGAAGCGGCCGCATGGATCGTACGCGAGGTCGATGGCGACTGTTCTGCGAGCGATGTCGCAGCCTTACAGTCCTGGCTCGGCGCGGACCCCGAAAATCATCGCATCTACCTTGAGATGAAGGAGATCTGGGCGCTGCTCGGCGACACGCCCGGATTCGGCCCGGCATCATGTGAAGCTACGAACGACAACACGCAGGCATCCGGCGACGACCGCCCCGCCCTGCCGTTCTGGAGACGGTCCTATCGCCCGATAATAGCCGCCGGGGTAGCGGCATCGGTCGCCGCGTTCCTTTTCACGCCGGCCACCCCGCCCAAGCCGCTGCATTTCTCCACCGACATCGCGCAGATCAAGGAAATCCGGCTGGATGACGGCTCAACGGTGACGCTCGGTCCGATGACCAGCGTGGACGTCGTCCTGGCCGGCAGCGAACGGCGAACCTTGCTTGGCAGGGGAGAGGCCTATTTCACGATCGCGAAGGACGCGTCGCGGCCCTTCATCGTGCAGACGAGCACCTCGTCGGTACGGGTCGTGGGCACCCAGTTCAACGTAAGGGACAACGCCCGGGTCACTCAGATCGGCGTCGTCGATGGTACCGTGGAGATCCGGTCGGGCGATGGCTCGCCCAAATCGCAGCGGCTCAGCACGCTGCGCGGCGGCCAGATCGCCGAGGTCCGCCGCAACGGGGAAGGCCGGCCGATAGTCCACCTGCGCGCACAGACCGGCGACGCTCTCGGCCTGAGCGGATCGTGGAGGGACGGCTGGCTCGTCTACAACGATGCGCGCCTGGCCGACATCGTCGATGACGTGAACCGATACTACAGACCGGGGGTTACCGTCAGCACCCCGGCGCTGGGGGAAAGAAAATTCACGGCCTCGTTCCGCTCGAAGGACGCATGGAAGTTCCTGCGGGTCCTCGAATCCGAGGACGACCTGAAGGTCGACCGGCAGGACAACGGCGCATACAGGATTTCCCCCCGCCGATAGCGCTTGCCGGCGCCGGTGCCGGTCGGACCGGACCGGTGCGAGTTTTCCTACATGGAATGGATCAGCTATCCGAAAGGGATGCTGCACGCCCCTGCCCCGTCGCATGAATTTCGCCGACTGGCGATGCGGTATCCCATGTGCCCGGATCGGACGACGCCTGGTGGCCGGGCGCGCGCGCAAGGGCGCGGTTTCGTTTCCCAGGACACCGGCAACTTCATCAACCGGGTGTCAACCGGGGCGCCGTTCCGGCCACCACCTGCTCCGTGGCGGCCGGTCCGGATCGGCCGTCAATATTTGACGCGTATCGAGCCGCCGACTACGCGCGGCTCGTTGAACGAGATATAGTCACCGTAGAACAGCCCCACCGTGCTGGTCTTGTAGCGCGTGTTGGTGAGATTGGTGGCGAAGACCGTCAGTGTGTAGCGGTCGCTGGCATCGGTCCAGGCGATCTGGCCATTGGCAAGGACGTAGCCGTTCTCCTCGAAACGGCCCTGGATACGGTTGTCGGTGCCGGGATTGCAGGCATTGATTCCATTCTGCAGCGAATAGTCGCAATCATAGGAGGCATTGCTGGTTGCATAGCGGCTGGAGAAGGTGCCGTTGAGGCTGAACACCAGTTGCCCGCCGGCGAAGTCCGCGGTGTAATCGGCCGATGCGCTGCCGGACCAATCGGGCGAGCGGACGATACGGCGCCCCGACCACGAGCCGACCACCGAGGTGTTGAGGCCGGTCGCCGGGTTGACCACGGTGTTGGTGGCGTTTTCGAAGTCCCGATAGCGCGCATGCAGATAGGCGAGCGAGACGCGCAGGTTCAGGCGTTCGGTCACGCGATAGGACAAGGTCGTGTCGATGCCGTAGATCTTCGATCCGCCCGCATTCAGCAACAGGCTGGTCAGCAGCGGCCGGGTCGGGTCGAGCGCCGAGACCTGGCTGTCCTTGAAGTCGTAATAGAACGCCGCGATGTCGGCCCTCAGGCCGCCGTGGCTTGCCTTGTAGCCGATTTCGTAGGCGGTCACCTTCTCCGGCTTCAGCGCGTTGTAGGGCGCGGTGCTGGAGATCGTACCCGACTTGAAGCCGCGCGAGATCGAAGCATAGATGTTGCTTTCCGGCGTCAGGTTGTAGCGGATCACCGCGCGCGGCGTGAACGCGCTGCTCTTGTACCGCACCACCCCGTCCGGCGAGGCGGTGAAGGCTGCCGTATTGGCCGCGGCGATCACCGTGCCCGCCGCATCGGTGCGTATCGAGAACACGTTCTTGCGATCCTCGCTGTAGCGACCGCCGACGGTGATATAGAGATCGCCCACGTTGTAGGTACCGTCGAGATAGGCCGCCCAGGCTTCGGTCTTGTAGTCGAGCGCGGTCAGCCCCGGGCCCGAGCCACTGTCATCCGTGGTGCGGCCCTGCCACTCGTCGTTGTAGTAGAAGAGGCCGGCCAGCAGGCTGAGCGAACCGCCAAAGCTGCTCGCGAAGTCGACTTGCTGGGTGAAGGTCTTGCGGCCGGTGTTGCCGCCGCCGTTGAAGCTGTAGCCCGGCCCCGATGCAGGGTCGCGCGGCGTCGCGTCGAGGTCGTAGCTGCTGCTGTCCTTCTGCTTGCGGTAGCCGGTGCGCGACGTAACGGTGCCGAGATTGCCCACGGCGATCTCGGCGGTAGCCTGATACTCGTCGATCTCGGACCGGTTGACCGGCTGGAAGTTGAGCGAGGTCGTGTCCATCTCGGTCGCCAGCGGATAGCCGTTGTATTGCACCGGATTGCCGGGGACGTGGCCGGTGACGCGATAGGCCAGCGAGCGCGAATCGTTGAGGAACGCGTGCTTGTAGGACAGCGTCAGTTTCACCGGCGCGAAGTCTATCTCCAGCTTGGGATGGATCGACCAGTTCTCGAACGGAGCCGAATGGCTGCCGCCGCGCTTCCCCGGATTGTTCGGCCGGATCGGCGCATTCGGCGCAAAATTGTTGATGTCGGTGAAATAGCCGTCGTTCTTGCGGAAATAGCCCGCGACGCTGAGCTTGGTCCGCTCGTCGAGCGGGCCGCCGACGAAGACCTCCACCTTGCGGTCGTTGAAGCGCGGCGCATAGGAGACGGCACCCTCCATCTCCAGGCTGTTCCCCGGGGACCGCGTGGTGATCAGGATCGCCCCACCGGTGGCATTGCGACCGTACAGCGTGCCTTGCGGACCCTTCAGGATCTCGACGCTCGATATGTTGGCGAAGTCCTGGTTTATCGAGAGCGGGTCAGCGTTGTAGAATCCGTCGACGTAGACCGCCACGTTGGTTTCCTGGCCGCCGCCGGCAAACGTGGTGGTGACACCACGGATCGCCGGCTGGTTCTGCGTGCCGGTGCGGCTGATCTGAACAGAGGGCGCGATCAGTTGCAGGTCCTGGAAACGGGTGATCTGCGCCGTCTTGAGCGCCTCGCCGCTGATGGCCTGGATCGAGGCTGGCACATCCTCCAGCCGCTCCGAACGGCGCTGGGCGGTAACGATGATCGCGCCGTCATCGGCCTCGGCCAAGCCCGGCACTCCCTGCGCCGCGGCGTGCGGCGCGACGAGGAAGCCGCTCGCCGCCAGACACCAAGCGAGGGCGGCCCGCCCGGCATCGCGATGGATCTCTCTCGTCTGCATGATTTGTCCCTCCCAAGTCCCGCCGTTCGATCGCAGGCAATTACTGACCATTAGACAGTTTTACTCCTGAGGCAAATATCCTTTCTGATCACAGGACGGAAAATTGCTTTGTTCTCAACAGCAGTGAATCCCCCAGTCTTGTAGCAAAACGAGCATCTCCGTCGCCAGCATCGAGCGGTCGCCCCGACGCCGACAAAATTATGACTAGCGGTCAGTTATGAATGCTCGTAGCGAGGCGCCGGAACAGATTATCGCGGAGAAGAAAATGGCCATGGAACCAGACATGACGCCGGCAGCGCACCCGCAGGTGCGCTATGAGGTTGCGGCGCCCAAAGTCGCGCGGATCGTTCTCGACCGGCCGGAAAAACGCAATGCGCAGGGCACGGTCATGACCTATGAACTCGATGCGGCGATGCAGCGGGCCTGCCAGGACGACGATATCAGCGTCATCATCCTCGCCGCCGCGGGCGACCATTTCAACGCCGGCCACGACCTTTCGGGCAGCGAGGGCGGCACGCCGCCCGCCGATGCGCGCGTCACCTTGTGGGGCCAGTACGGCGGGCCGGGCTGGGAGGGCGCCTATGCGCGCGAGCGGGAGGTCTACCTGGAAATCACCGAGCGCTGGCGCAATGCACCCAAGCCGGTCATCGCGGAAGTCCAGGGCGCGGTGATCTCGGGCGGGCTGATGCTGATGTGGATGTGCGACATCATCGTCGCCGCCGACGACGCGCGGTTCCGCGACAACACCGGTTCCGACATGGGCGTGCCCGGCGTCGAGTTCTTCAACCACCCTTATGAACTGGGCGTGCGCAAGGCCAAGGAGTTCCTGTTCACCGGCGGCTGGATGACCGCCGCCGACGCCCTTGCCTGCGGCATGGTCAACCATGTCGTGCCGCGCGCCCGGTTGTCCGCCAAGGCGCTCGACCTCGCATTGTCGATCGCCCGGACCGATCGGTTCGCCCTCAAGCTGATGAAAGAGTCGGTCAACGCCGCGCAGGACGCGATGGGCCGGCGCGATGCGATGAAGGCCGCTTTCGCCAATCACCAGATCGGTCATTTGCAGAACATGCTGGTGCATGGCTTCCCTATCGATATCTCGCGCCTGCCGGAGAACGTGCGGGCGCACCTGCAGAACACCATGAAAGCCGCGCGCGCCGATGGACTGATGGAGGGATAAGGATGGCCGACACTATCCTGCTGGGCGACATACCCGAACGCAACGCCGCCTGGCTCGGGGAAAACCGTTGGGCGGTGCGCCATGACGACGACGTGCTGGCCTGGGGCGAGCTGGCCGACCGCGTGCGCCGCCGCGCCCATGCGCTGGCCGCCGCCGGCGTCGCGCAGAATGATTTCGTCGTGTTGGCGCTACCCAACGGCAATGCGCTGTTCGAGCTGACCTTCGCGCTTTGGAAGCTGGGCGCGACGCCCACCGTCGTCTCCGCGCGGCTGCCGCTGCCCGAATTGCTGGGGGTGATCGAGACCGCAGGCGCCCGCTGCGTCATCGCGCAGGACCCGGAGATCGCCGCCGCGACCGGTGCGTGGTCCGCCGATTTCGGCCGCGACCATCCCGATTCCAGTCTGCTCCAGAGCAAGGTCGCATCGCATTGGAAAGCGATCACCTCGGGCGGGTCGACCGGCCGGCCGAAGGTGATCGTCGACGCCACGCCCTCGGCCATGCCCGCCGAGGCCCTGCACGGATCGGTGCTGATGATCCCCAAAGGCGGCGTCATGCTGAATCCGGCGCCGCTCTATCACAACTTCCCCTTCGCCATGACCCACATGAGCATGCTCAACGGCTGCTCGGTGGTCGGCATGACGAAGTTCGATGCCGAGGACCTGCTGCGGCTGATCGATCGCCACCGGGTCGAATGGGTCAACCTCGTCCCGACGATGATGAACCGCGTGGCCCGCCTGCCGGCCGAAGTACGCGCAGCCTATGACCTTTCGTCCTTGCAGACGCTCTGGCACACGGCGGCGCCGATTCCGCCCTGGCTCAAGGAATTCTGGATCGACTGGATCGGACCCGAGCGCATCTGGGAGATGTACGGCGGCACAGAAGGCTTTGCGACGACGCAACTGAGCGGCGTCGAATGGCTGGCGCATCGCGGGTCGGTCGGGCGCAGCCAGAGCGAGATCCTGATCCGCGGCGAGGATGGGCGGGCGCTGCCGCCGGGGGAGATCGGCGAGATATACATGCGCGCGCGCGCCGGCCAGCCGACCTACGAATACCGGGGCGCCGACAGCCGGCGGCTGGAGGACGGCTTCGAATCCTTTGGCGACTACGGCTGGCTCGACGAGGACGGCTATCTCTACATCGCGGACCGGCGCACCGACCTGATCCTCAGCGGCGGCAGCAACATCTACCCCGCAGAGATCGAAGCCGCGCTGATGGAACACCCCGCGATCGAGACCGCAATCGTCATCGGCCTGCCCGATGAGGATCTGGGCGCGGTGCCGCATGCAATCATCAAGCTCGAGGACGGTGTCGCGCAGCCCGGCATCGAGGAACTGCGCACGTTCGCCGGCGCACGGCTGGTGCGCTACAAGGTGCCGCGCAGCTTCGAATTCACCACGCAGGCGCTACGCGACGAGGCGGGCAAGGTCCGCCGCAGCCAGTTACTGGCGGAACGGATCGGCGGTTGAGCAGCGCGGGGTGGAGAGTCATGCCGGTTCAGGCCGGGCCCCTTCCACGCGCGCCTTGCCGGCCGCCAGCGCGACCAGCATCATCAGCACGCCCACCCCGCCCGTGCAGGCCAGCGTCAGCCCGACCGCTTCGCGCACCATCGCCTCGCTCGCGAACAGGCGGTCGGTCAGGAGCGCAACGAGCAACGGGCCGAGGCCCATGCCGATGACATTGGTCGCGACGAGATAGATCGCGATCGACTGGCCACGGACCTGCGGCGGCCCGCTTTCCTGCAGGACGACCATCGCCGAGGCGGCAAGGCACGAGGCGGTCAGCGAGTTGAGCGCGAGCGCGGCCAGGGTCGGCTCCAGCCCACGCAGCAGCACGATCATTGCGCCGAGCGCCGCCTGGACCGCGAACATCGCGAAGGCGAGCCACAGCCTGCCGGCAGCGGCATTGCGCCGCGCGGCGAAGTCGCTGGCCCATCCGCCAAGGATCGGCGAGACAACACCCATGCCGAGCAGCAGCGTCCCCAGGATCGCACCGACGGTTGCCGCCGTCATGCCATAATCGCGCATAAGCATCGTCGGAATCCACGCCGACGTGCCGAAGCTTGCCACCATATTGGCGACGAAGCCGATGTAGAGCGGCACCAGCACGCGCCAGTGCTCGCGCAGCACGGCGAAGATACCGGGCGCCGCGGCGGCATCCGCTTGCGCGCGCAACAGGCGCGGCGGCTCACCGATCGTCAGCAGCAGCGGCGCCACGAGGA
>JBAYPJ010000002.1:0-91801 GCA_041677785.1 Novosphingobium sp.
GCGCCTTTCACCGAATCGTCGTCGGCCACGTTGCAGGCGATGAAGCGCGCCTCGCCCCCCGCGTCGCGGATCGCCGCCTCGGTCTCGCGCCCGCCCGTCTCGTCGAGATCGACCAGCGCCACGGCATGGCCCCTCGCGGCAAACAGCCCGGCCGTCGCCCGGCCGATGCCCGACCCCGCGCCGGTCACGAAAGCGATCCTCTGCGCCATCGCCCTTCCCGTCCTTTTCCCGTTCTCGTTGCGGCATGGGTCGCACAGGTCGCGCGCCCGGCACAATGCCCGCCGCCGGCGAGCTTGGAACGAAGCCTGCCATCGTTCCAGCCAATCGGCGCGCCGCCGCGCGCGACTTGATCGGGATCAATGATTTCATCCGCGGCGGGTGCGGAATACGCGGGCATCCGTCCGCTGAGATCGGGAGAGAGTGACAATGGTTCTTAAGGACGTCAGGCCCATCCGCAAAGGGCTTCCCTTCGGCGTAAGGATCGGCGGCATCACCCGCGGGCTGCTGGCCTATGGCGCCGTCCGGCAGGAGATCCGCGATCTCTTCGCCGAACACGGCATGATCGTGTTCGAGGGCGTCGAGCCGACGGGCGAGATGCAGGTGGCGCTGAGCGAGGTGTTCGGCCCGCTCAAGGAACATCCGGTCTATTCGGTCTCGCGCGTCGACCGCCAGGGCAAGCCCGGCGTGGTCGAAATCGCGCACAACCCGGAGGACAGCGGCGTCGTCGAATTCAACGGCAAGCAGGTGGCGCACTGGCTGCCCTGGCATTTCGACCACTGCTACAACAACGAGCTGAACCGCGCCGGCGTGCTGCGCCCGGTGAAGATCGCGAAGGAAGGCGGCCTCACCGGCTTCTGCGACGGCGTGGCGCTCTACAAGGCCTTCCCCGAGGACCTGCTGGCCCGGATCGAGGGCAAGCAGATCATCTACACGCTCAACACGATGATGAGCAAAATGCGCTTCGGCCTGCCGCCCGGCTTCCGCGAGATCACCGCCAAGCCCGGCGCGCAGGAGATGTACGAGGCATCCCGCGACAAGCCGCGCGCGCTGCACCCGGCGGTCTGGACGCTGCCCAATGGGGAAAAGTGCCTGCACGTCTCGCCATGGATGGCCGAAGGCATCCAGGGGATGGAGAACGCGGAAGGCGACGCGCTGCTCGAGGAAGTCTGCCAGGCGATCAACCGCATCGCCGAGACGCAGAGCTACCATCACAAGTGGCGGCAGACCGACATGGCGATCTGGGACAACACGCGCATGCTGCACATGGTCTCCGGCCATCCCGCCGAGCAGGAGCGCGTGGTCCAGCGCACGACGATCAAGGGCGACTACGGCCTCGGCTCGTTCGAGGAAGCCGCCGACGGCACCCGGACGCTCGAAGTCGCCTTCCAGTAGATAACGGGCCAACGGGGGGCGCCCCTCCTTCTCCTCGCGAGGGGGAGGGGCGCAGTTTGGAACGAAGGCGCGGCTGCGTTCCAGTCAATCATGGTGGACCATCCGCCTTCCAGCCGGCAATCTGTGCCGATCCGGAAGGGAGACAGGATGACCGCGGCCGAACCGCCCTCGACCATACCCGCCATGCTCGCCGGCCTCGTCGCCGCGCGCGGCGGGCACGACGCGATCGCCACCATGGCGGAAACCGTCAGCTACGCCGAACTCGACGCGCGCAGCGCGCGCATGGCCCGCGCGCTGCTGGCGATCGGCGCGGGCAAGGGCGCGCGCATCGCCCTGCTCGCGCCCGACGGCGTGTTCTGGGCCACCGCCTTCCTCGCCGCGCTGCGGATCGGCGGGCTTATCACCTGCGTAAGCACGCTCTGCACGCCCCGCGAACTGGCGCATATCCTGCGCAACAGCGACACGCAGATCCTGCTCTCGGCCCGGCGCTTCCTCGGCCACGACTATGCGGCGACCGTCGCGGCGGCCTTCCCCGCCATCGCCGGCAGCCGGCCCGAGGCGCTGCGGATCGAGGATGCGCCGTTCCTGCGCTCGGTCTGGCTCGACGACGCGGAAGGCATCGACTGGGCGCTGTCGACCGATGATCTGCTCGCCCGCGCCGATGCGATCGGCCCCGCCCTGCTGGCCGCGGCCGAAGCGCAGGTCGCGCCGGCCGACGATGCGGTGATCGTCTACACCTCGGGCAGCACCTCGCAGCCCAAGGCCGTGCTCCACACCCAATGGAACGTGACGCGCCACCCGCCCGAACTGGCCAAGCTGTTCCTGATCGAACCCGCAGACCGCATGCTGCCGATGCTGCCCGCGTTCTGGCTGGGCGGCATGGCGATGTTCTTCCAGGTGCTCAGCCGGGGCGCGACGCTGGTCTATCCCGCCTCGCCGGACCTCGAGGTGATCGTGGAGACGATCAAGGCGCTGGAGGTGAACCGCCTCAACGGCTGGGGCGACGGCCTCGCCCGCCTGCGCAAGCTGGCGCCCGAGCGCGGCATCGACATCGACAGCATCGTCGGCCTCGGCCATTTCCGCGACGCGAAGGGCGAACTGATCCCGCCGCAGTTCCAGTCCGGCATGCTCGGCATGAGCGAGACTTTCGCCCCGCACAGCGCCGAGCCGCTGAACTACCGCATGCCCGAGGACAAGCCCTGGGCCTGCGGCCGTCCGGTCAACGGCTACGAGCGCCGCGTGGTCGATCCCGAGACCGGCGAGCAAGTGCCGCCGGGCGAGATCGGCGAGCTGCAACTGCGCGGCGGCGCATTGATGAGCGGCATGTACAAGAAGCTGCGGCGCGAGGTGTTCACGCCCGACGGCTTCTACCCGACCGGCGATCTCGTGCGGATCGACGCCGACGACTGCCTCTATTTCGTCGCCCGCCGCAACGACATGATCAAGACGCGCGCCGCCAACGTCTCGCGGCTGGAAGTGGAAGCCGCGCTGAACGAGCTGGCCGAGGTGGAGCTGGCCGTCGTCACCGGCCTTGCCGACCCCGAGTACGGCCAGATCGTCGCCGCCGCCGTGGTGCCCGCCGCAGGCGCCGCGCCCACCGAAGACGCCCTGCGCGCCGCGCTGCGCGAAACGCTGTCGAGCTACAAGGTGCCCCGGCGGATCGTGTTCGTCACCGAAGCCGAAATCCCCCGCACCGCCACCGGCAAGCTCAAGCTGCACGAACTGGGCGAACTGATCGAGGGGCGGAGTTAGGGCAGACGCCCCGCCCCCCACGCCACACCCGCTCAGCCTGAGCTTGTCGAAGGCCACGCACCGACGCGATGGCCTTCTATACCTACCTCCTGCGCTGCAACGACGGCAGCTACTACGCCGGCCATACCGACGATCTGGTTGTGCGCCTGGCCCAGCACGAACACGGAACGACGGGCGGCTACACCGCGAAGCGCAGACCGGTCGTGCTGGTCTGGTCGGACAGTTTTCCTTCCCGCGACGATGCCTTTGCCGCCGAACGGCGGATCAAAGGCTGGAACCGCGCCAAGAAGGAGGCCCTGATTGCCGGCGATTGGGAACTCATTTCCCAACTGGCGCGCGGAAGGACAGGTGGCAGGAGAGAGGCGGCCGGCAGCGCGTAGCCTTCGACAAGCTCAGGCTGAGCGGGCGTTGGGATGACCTGGACCCCACCCCGCCCCGCCGCCGCCGGCCGGGCTGCGCGCGCCATCCAGCAGGTTGCCGAAGCCGGACCGGATCCGCCGGTGGAGCTGTTCCAGCGGGAACGGGCGGTCGGACCATTCGACGCAGGACGCCGCGGCGAAAGTGACGAGCTGGTCGGCCAGTTCGGCGATGCCGGCATCGGCGCGCAGGATGCCGCATTTCTGCTGGCGCGCCAGCAGCCCCTGCATCGCCTTCAGCTGCTTGTCGCGGAAGTGGTAGAAGATGCCGCGCGAGGGGGTGAAATAGATCAGGCAGACCTGGCGGCAGAACTCGGGCGCGGCTTCGATCGATTGCAGCCAGCGGCCGATGATCTCGACCACCGCGTCCGGATCGCCGGGATCGGGCAGCGCGGTGTGGCCGACGAAGCGGGTATATTCGTTGATCGCCTCGGCGATCGCCTGGTCGCGCGGGCCCACGAGGTTGTAGATCGTCTGCACCGCATGGCCCGAGGCCTGGGCGATACCGCGCATGGTGACGCCCTCCACCCCCTCCTCGGTCAGCAGCCGCCGGATCGTCGCGAGGATCTGCGCCCGGCGCAGCCGCTGGTTGCGGCGCGGCGGCGCGGGCCGGGCCCGGCTGTTGTCGTTGAAGTGCTGGATCGGCAGCGCCGGATCGTAGCGCACGGGCCGCGCCGGCGGCTCGGCGCCGGGCTGCAGCAGGGCTTGGACCTGGCTCACCAGTGCAAACGCTCCCTTGTTCGCCGTCTCGCGGGCAGTTGAGGGGCAAGCCTAGCCCGGCAGGGCGATTGCGCAAGGAGAACGGATGGTTGCACCGTTCCAGACAATTGAATCGCCCGCGGCGAGCAGAACGACCTACAGTCGATCCAGCTTCGCTGAATCGGGTGCGGCACCGGCCCGCTTCCACGCAAGTGGATCAAAACAACGCTGCGGCAGCCGCAGCAGGAAGGATGGGCCAGAGATGCCAGACCACGCGGAACGCCCCTCTCCCGAGGAGATCGTCCTCTACGAGAAGGACCCGGCGACGAAGATCGCGACGATCACGCTCAACCGGCCCGGCTTCCTCAACGCGCCGACGATCGCCGCGCGCCAGCGCTATGCCGACCTGGTGCTGCGCGCCAACGTCGACGACGACGTCAAGGTGCTGATCGTGCGCGGCGTCGGCGAGCATTTCGGCAGCGGCGCCGACCTGCCCGAGATGGCCGGCATGTTCAACGGCGACGAGGACTACTCGCCGCTGCCCGAGTTCCGCATCGGCGCGGACGATACCAGCGATGGGGACGTGAAGTATCCGCCGCGCGATTCCTACCGCTATATCGCCAACGTCACCAACCTCTACGCCGACGCGCGCTTCGGCCTCAGGAGCCTCCAGGACTTCAAGAAGATCTCGATCGTCGAGGCCAAGGGCTATTGCTACGGCTGGCACTTCTACCAGGCGGCAGACGCCGACATCGTCATCGCCTCGGACGATACGCTGTTCGGCCATTCGGCCTTCCGCTACGTCGGCTGGGCGGCGCGCCAGTGGCAGTGGGCGACGATGATGGGCATCCGACCGTTCATGGAGATGGTCTTCACCGGCCGGCCCTTCACCGCCAAGGAGATGAAGGACCTCCACTTCGTCAACAGCGTCGTGGCGCGCGAGGGGCTGGAAGCCGAGACGATGAAATACGCCCTCGCCTGCGCGCGCAACCGGCCGACCGACACCGTCGTCATGCAAAAGACCTTCTTCGAGGTGTTCAAGCAGCACCAGGGCGAATACATGGGCTCGGTCCTGTCCGGCTGGCTGGAAGGCATGCTGCCGCTGGTCAAGGAAGAGGACGGCGGCATCGCGGTGGATGGCGAGACGTTCGAGAAGGGCCTCGCCGCCGCGGTCAAGGACAACGACGCCAGGTTCCCGCCCGAATGGCGGCTGTCCTACCGGGGGCGGCAGGCGAAGGCGTGACCGGCGCGATCGCGGCGCGGCCCGCGGCAAACGCGCCGGGCCGAGCGCGGCGCGCTTGACCCGGCGGCCGGCGGTGCCGATGTTGGCGCGATGCAGGCGATCGTCTCCGTGCTCTCGCAACTGGCCTGGGGCGTCACCGTCGGAGGGCTCACCGCCGCGGCGACGGTCATGGCGCAGGGCGCCGCCGTCACCTGCGGCGTGGCCGGCTGCGGCTACCTGCTATGGCGGCGGCACCGCCGCAAGCGGTCGTAAACGCGGGCGTCAGGCCCGGACCGCCGCCGAGATGCGGTGATGGAACGGGTGCCCCGGCGTGCTGCCGATGCTGACGCCGTGGAACAGATCCGCCTCCAGCGTCGGCAATACCGCTTCCACGAACAGCACGTCCTCGCGCTTGCGCACGTCGATGTGCGCCTGCAGGCGGCCGTCGAAGCTGAAGCTGACGGTCGCCTCGGCCGGACAGGCGCCGCGCAGCAGCGCCATGATCCGGTGCAGTTCGTCCGAAACGGGGCTTGGCGGGAACGCTCCGGGGAAGCGTTCGACGTTGCCCGATGTCATGCCGATGATTTCTGCCATGTTCGCCCCCGTCCTGGGCCGCCGGCCCAACGTGCGTGCCATGAGCGATCTCAGCGCCGCGCCTTGCCGAATGCGGCGCCGGTCGACTCCTAAACCGATTTATACCAGTAATTTGCCCATACCGGGAGCACGGTTTCGCAGCGTCCCTGTTTGAACCATCGCGGCCGGCGAATCTGAACGCCACCCGGCGCTTGCCGATCGGGCGGCGCGGGTCCATTCTGCCCCGCGAAGGAGCATGCGCGTGGCCGATACCCGAACCGAACGCGATACGATGGGCCCCGTCGAAGTCCCCGCCGACCGCCTCTGGGGGGCGCAGACGCAGCGCAGCCTCGAAAACTTCCGCATCGGGGAAGAGCGGATGCCCCGGGCGCTGATCCGCGCGCTGGCGGTGGTCAAACGCGCCGCCGCGCAAGTGAACCGCGATCTCGGCCTGCTCGACGCCGGGCTGGCCGACGCCATCGTCCGCGCGGCCGACGAGATCGTCGCCGGCCGACTCGACGGCGAGTTTCCGCTGGTCGTCTGGCAGACCGGCTCGGGCACGCAGTCCAACATGAACCTCAACGAGGTGATCGCCAACCGCGCCAACCTGCTGCTGGGCGGCGCGCTGGGCGCCAAATCGCCGGTCCATCCCAACGACCACGTCAACATGAGCCAGTCGTCGAACGACACCTTCCCCACCGCGATCCACGTCGCGGCGGCGACCGAGATCGAGGCGCGCCTGCTGCCCGCGCTCGAGGCGATGCACACAGCGCTCGACGCCAAGGCGAAAGGCTGGGCCGGCATCGTCAAGATCGGCCGCACGCACACGCAGGACGCGACGCCGCTGACGCTGGGGCAGGAGTTCTCCGGCTACGCGCGGCAGGTGGGCGCCGGCATCGAACGGCTGCGCGCGACGCTGCCCGGCCTGTGCGAACTGGCGCAGGGCGGCACCGCCGTCGGCACCGGGCTCAACGCGCCGGCGGGCTTTTCCGGCGCGGTCGCGAAAGCCATCGCCAATGCCACCGGCCTGCCCTTCGCCAGCGCGCCCAACAAGTTCGAGGCGCTGGCCGCGCAGGACGCGCTGCTGTTCGCCCACGGCGCGCTCAACACGCTGGCGGCCAGCCTCTACAAGATCGCCAACGACATCCGCTTCCTCGGCTCCGGCCCGCGCGCGGGGCTGGGCGAACTGGCGCTGCCCGAGAACGAGCCCGGCTCCTCGATCATGCCCGGCAAGGTCAACCCGACCCAGTGCGAGGCGCTGACGCAGGTTTGCGCGCAGGTCTTCGGCAATCACGCGACGATCACCTTCGCCGACAGCCAGGGCCAGTTCGAACTGAACGTCTATCGCCCGGTCATGGCCTACAACTTCCTGCAATCGGTGCGGCTGCTGGCGGACGCGGCGGACAGCTTCACGCGGAACCTGCTGCTGGGCCTCGAACCGCGCGAGGACAACATCCGCGCCGGGGTCGAGCGATCGCTGATGCTGGTGACGGCGCTGGCGCCGAAGATCGGCTACGACAAGGCCGCCGCCATCGCCAAGACCGCGCACGCGCAGGGGCTCACGCTGCGCGAGGCGGCGGTGGCGAGCGGCGATGTGACGGCCGAGGAATACGACGCGGTGGTCCGGCCCGAACAGATGCTGGGGCCGGAATAGGCAGCCCGTGTAGGCAGAAAGCCCCTCCCCGGAACGGGAAGGGGCGCTATCGGCCGGGCGCTGCGCCGGGAGACGAGCCCACCCCATTGCCCCGCGGGCGGTCCCCCTCCCCTTCCAGGGGACGATCGGACGAAAGCGCCGCCCCCGCCGCCGCTTCGCGCGCGCGCGCGGCCAGGTCCTTGTCGATCGCGGCGGCCTGATCGCGGATCTTCTTCTCCGCGTCGGCATAGCGATCATCGAAGCTCTGCTGGCAACCGGCCAGCAGCGGCAGCAAGGCAAGCAGGCCCGCGCGGCGCATCAGTAGTTCTTCCGCACGCGCAGGTTGAAATTGGTCGCGCCCGAGCCACCCGCCTGGCTGAGCAGCGACAGCCAGGGGGTCAGGCTCACCTCGAGCTGGGTGGCGGTGAAGCCGCGCGCGTCGGTGACGAGTTCCACGTAGATGTCGTTGGTGATGTACTGCCCGGCGGCCAGCGCCGTGCCGCGGCCGTTCGCCTCGTCCGGGGCGAGGACGCGCAGACGGCTGACGCCCGTGGCCGAGCGCAGCTTGCCCATCGGGTTGAGCCCGCCGCCCGTGCCGCGCAGCGAGTTCAGCGAGGCGGCGAGCTGCACCGCCTGCAGCGCCGAGATCTCCGTGATCGAGCTGCCGAACAGGATGCGCGAGAGGATTTCGTCCTGCGGCAGCCCCGGCACCGAGGAGAAGGTGATCTGCGGGTTGTAGGCGCGGCCCCCGACGTTGACGTTGACGGTGATGTCGTCGATGTCCTCGCTGGCGGTCATCGCCAGGATCGGGTCGATCGTCTGGCCGCCGGTGAACGTCACGCGGCCCTGCGTCAGCTCGAAGTCGCGGCTGGCGAAGCTCAGCGTGCCGCGGACCAGTTCCACCTCGCCCGTCAGGACCGGCGCCGCGCTGGTCCCGGTCATGCGGAAATCGGCGCGCCATTCGGATTCGAGCCCCATGCCCGAGACATAGAGCCGCTCGGGCGCGGACAGCGTCAGGTCGAGGCGGATACGGCTGAACAGGCCCGGCGCGGGCTTTGCCGGCTCCTCGGTGGTGAAGCGCTGCCGGCGGGCGGGCTTGAAGCGCACGCCGGCAAGCACGGGCACCTGCGACGCGCCCTGGCGGATGATCTCGTAACGCGTCTCGGGCAGCACGATGCGGCCCTGGAGCAGCGCGCGCTCGCCTTCGGTCTTGGTCAGCCGGAGCTGGCCCGTGGCGGTCGCCGAGACGGCTTCGCTGCGGGCGAGCCGCGCGTTGTCGAGCGTCAGCGACAGGTCCATCGGATAACCCGCCTCGGCCGCGAGGCTGACATAGCCGCGCGCGTCCAGCGTGCCGCTGCCGGCGGTGGCGGTCAGCTTTTCGATCTCCAGCCGGCTGCCGCTGAACCGCCCGGCCACGGCCATGTTGGTCAGCCGCGTGCCATAGACCTGGTTCTCGTAAATCAGGCCGTTGCCCCGGATCACGCCGTCGAGGCAGGGGCTGGACAGGCGGCACGAGAAGTCCGCCGCCATGCCGATCGGTCCGGAAAGCTGCTGGTTCGACAGGCCGGCGAAGGAGAACAGCGTGTCGGCCGGGCCATTGTAGCGGATGCCGCCGCCCAGCGGCGCGCCCAGCAGCCGCTCCACCCAGGGGCCGGCGCCCGGCGGCAGCGGCCGCAGCGACGCCTGCATCCGGCCGATGACGCTGCCGCGCTGGCGGAACACCGCGCGCGCCTCGCCGCCGTCGGGCAGCAGCTTGCCGACAAAGTTCATGTCCACCGGCGCGCTGACCGAGACCGAGGTGGTGCGGGTGAAGTCGGCGATCGACAGCCGCGCGTCCGCGCGCGGGAAAGCGGTGGGGCCGGCCTGCTCGAAATCGAAGCTGCCGGTGGCGCTGCCGCCCACCCCGACCGCCGGGATGAAGGCGTTGACCAGGCTCATGTCGAAGCGGTCGAGCCGGCTTTCGAGGCGGATGCCGGTGCCATAGGTCCCCGCGAGGCGGATGCTGCCGCGGCCGAAGTCGATCCGCGTCGGCAGCAGCTCGTACCCCTTGGCGCCGGGGACGATCCGGGCCGGCGTGGCCGTCTTGAAGTCAAGCCCGCGCACGGTGCCGTCGATCATCGCACGCCAGAGATCGGGCTGGAGATCGACGTTGGCGGCGATGCGGAACGGCACGCCGGTATAGCCGCGCGCCAGCAGCTTCGCCTGGCCGCGCCCGTCGCGGTAGTCGATGGTCGCCCGCGCCTCGCGCAGGCTCAGCCGATCGATCCGGGTGTCGGCGATCTGCACGTCGGCGACCACCCAGGGCTTGTCGTAGAGCACGACGCGCGCATCGACGATCGCCGCGCCGATGGCGAGGTTGGCCGGGCCGGGCAGCACCGTGTCGTTGGCGCGCACGTTGATCAGCGCTTCCTGATACTGGCCGCGCGCCTCCAGCCGGACGAGGCCGCCGAGCCCCGCGCCTTTGGCCGTGAGCTGGCCCGCGAACGGCCCCGCCGCCGTCTGGCGCAGCGTGCCGGCGAAGCCGATCCCGCCCAGGTCGGCGCTGGCGACCCGCAGCGTCGTGACCCGGCCGGTGCCCAGGATCACGTCGGCGGTCAGCGGGCCGTAGTCGGTATCGCCCCGCGCCTGCAGCCGGTAGCCGTCCGCCGCGCCGGTGATCTGCGCCTCGAGGTTGGCCAGGCCGATGCCCAGGCCCGGCCGCTCGGCGGTGACGCTGGCGCGCGGATCGGCGAGCGTGCCGGCGACTTTCACGCCGATGGGGCCGTACTGGCGGTGGACCGCCGCGGCGTCGAGCACGATGCGGCCGTCGAGCGCATAGCTGCCGGCGCCGCCGGTCACGCGCAGCTCGGGCGATTCGAGCCGCAGGCGCGAGAAGCGGACGAGCCCGTCGGGTCCGTAGGCGACATCGCCCGACGCGACGAGATTGCCGCCCAGGAACCCGCGCACGCCCTCGTTGGCCAGCCGGGTCGAGCGGGCGCGGACATTGCCCGCCAGCACGAAGCCGTCCGGCACGGTCTTGAGATCGACGTTGGTGCGGATGTCGAACAGGCCGACGCTCTCGATCCGGTAGTTGTCGATCTTGCCGTCGATCGCGCCGGTATAGAGGCCCTTCGAGGCGTCGGCGAGCAGGATCAGCCCGGCGTCAATCCGGTCCGAGCGCAGGCGCATGTTGTCCGACAGGATGCGCGGCCAGTCGATCGCCAGATCGCCGTCGAGCCGGACGTTGGCGAGCTGGCCGCCCGCCACCGTGTCGAGCCCGGTGATCCGCGCGGCGCGCGCGGCGACGGGGATGACGATCCGGTCGGCATCGACCCGCGCCGCGCCGCTGGCGGTCAGGCGTTCCAGCCCCATGTCGTTCATCACCAGCCGGTCGGCGTTGATCGCATAGGCGGCGCGCGGCCGCGCCATCGGCCCGTTCAGCATCAGCTTCGCGCGCAGCCCGCTGCCGGAAAGCCCCGGCGCGATGGCCGAGGGGCGCAGCAGCGCGAAGCCCAGTCCGAGATCGCGGAAGCTGTTGTCCGAAAGGTCGACCCCGCCGTTCACGGCAAGGCCCATCGCCGGGCCCGCCAGCGAGCCCGACAGGTCGGCGCGCCGCTCCTTGAGCACCGCGATGAGGTCGACCGCATTCGACGGGCCGAGCAGGCTGGCGGTGGCGCCCGTCGTCAGCCGCGAGAGATAGGCGGGGCCGCGCGCGGCGAAAGTGCCGTCGCGCGCGGTCAGGGTGAGGCGCGCCAGTTCGCGCCCGCCGATATCGGCGTCGAACCGGCCGTTCCACACCTTCCAGTCGCCGCGCCCGTCGATCCGCACGGACAAGGGCTGGGTCAGCCCCGAAAGCGCGGTGACGAGGCCGCTTTCGGGCGCGTCGAGCGCAAGCTGGAAGGCCAGCCGGTTCTGCTCGGGCACCGCGTCGAGCACCAGCTTCAGCCGGTCGCCCCCGGCGCGGCCCTTGCCGCCGACCGTCTCCGCGTCGAACCAGACTTGCGCCCGGCCCGTGGCGATGTGCGCGCGCCCGTCGAGCCGGACCACGCGCCGCTCGCCCGAGACTGCGGGCTCGGCGATGAAGCTGTCGACGCGCAGCCGGCCGACGTCGATGTCGATGTCGGGCAGCAGCGGCCCTTCGGTCTCGGTCGGCCGCAGCGCCGGGGCGCGGCGCAGGATCATGCGCTGCGCGGTCAGCGCGCGCACGTCGACATGGTTGCGCAGATAGGAGAGCGGCCGCCAGTCCACCCGCACTTCGGGCGCGAACAGGAACTCGCCCTTGGGATCGGACAGCGCCAGCCCGCGCAGCACCATGGCGCCGTAGATCGACCCGTCGATGCGCGCCACCTTGATGCGCAGCCCGTTCTCGAACTCCAGCCGCTCGATCTGGTCGGACACGAAGCGGTGCCCCGGCCCGGTGTCGAGCAGATAGATGCCCAGCGCGACGAACGCGGCGACGGCCAGCAGCAGCCCGCCGGCCCCGCGCGCGAGGCGCGCCGCCCAGCTCCGCCGGGGGGCGGCCGCCGCGTCGACGGGAGGTTCGTCGCCGGCCATCAGAACGCCTGCCCGATCGAGACGTAGACCGCGATCTTCGGCTCGCCCGGACGGCGGCCGAGCGGCGTCGCCACGTCGAGCCGCAGCGGGCCGAAGTTGGTGTAGAACCGCCCGCCGATGCCCACGCCCGTACGCAGGTCGGAGAAGCGGGGGATCGTGCTTTCATAGGACTGGCCGACATCGACGAAGGCGACCACGCCGTAGTTGCCGAAGCGATAGCGCACTTCGGCCGCCGCCTCGTTGACGCTGCGCCCGCCCATCGGCTTGCCGCCGGGATCGAGCGGGCCCAGTTCCTGATAGCCGAAGCCGCGGACCGATCCGCCGCCGCCCGCGTAGAACCGGCGCGAGGGGGCGATGGCGTCGCGCTCGGCCCCCTGGATCGTGCCCAGCCGCACCCGGCCGGCAACGACGATGTTCTGGCCCACCGGGTAATAGCCCGACGCATCGAGCCGCGCCCGGACATAGGGGTGGAAGCCGCTTTCCAGCGACCCCTCGGGCTCGACCAGCGCAGTGACGCGGAAACCCCTGGTCGGGTTCAGCAGGTCGTCGCTGCGGTCGATGCCGAGCTGGCCGGAAAGACCGGCGATATAGAACGTGCGCCGCTGCCGCTTGCCGGCGGCGAAGTCATAATCCTCCTCGCCCGTGGCCAGAAGCTGCACGCCGGCCGAAAAGGTCAGCTTCTTTTGCCAGAGCGGCGTCGAATCGCGGCTGATCCGCGCGGCAAGGCGGCCGGTATAAGCGTTGTAGGCCTCGTAATCGCTGTGCAGCGCCTCGGCGGTCAGTTCGAAAGTGCGGTCGCGCCGGCCGGCGTTGGAGCGGCGGAAGGTGACGCCCGCGCCCTGCTCCTGCGTGCCGGCGACGCCGCGCACGATCAGCGCGCCTTCGGGCGGGAACATGTTGCGGTGGGTCCAGGTCGCCTCCGCGCGCAGGCCCTGGCCGGTGCCGTAGCCGGCGGTGCCGGCGATGGTGCGCGGCGGGCCGGCATCCTGCGTCACCGCCACGGTCACGTATTCGCTGCCGTCCTCTCCGGCGGGCTGCCCGGTCCGCTGCGGCTCGACCGCGACAGACGAAAACAGCCCGGTCGCCACCATCGCCTGGCGCAGATCGTCGATCTTGCGGCTGTCGAAAAGCTCGCCGCGCCGGAACCGCGCCAGCACGCCCACGTGCCGGGCGTCGAACGCCATGTCGCCGTCGGTGGTGAAGTCGCCGAACCGCCCGCGCGGCCCGACGGTGACGGGCAGCGTATAGTCGCCCTTGCCCGTTTCGCGGTCGAGCAGCACGTCGCGCTCGCCGATCTCGGCGAAGGGATAGCCGTGCTGCGGCAGGGCCACGGCGACTTGCGCCTCGGCGGCCAGGACACGCTCGGCGACGATGGGATCGCCGATGGAAAGCGCGAGGTTGCGGCGGATCAGGTCCGGCGGCAGCGTCGGCTCGGCCTGGACGGCGATCATATCGAGGACGTAGCGCTTGCCCGGCGTCACTTCCAGCACCGCCGTCAGCGCCCCGTTGGCCGCCGCCCCCTCGCCCCGGTCCACCTGCGTGCGCACGCGCGCGCCGTGCCAGCCTTCGGAGGCGAGGATGCGCTCCAGCAGCACGCGGTCCTCGGTGAGCCGGGCGGAAATCATCGCCGCGTTGGTCGCCTTGCCGCGGCCGGCGCGCAGCGCCGAAAGGTCGTCGAACATGTCGCGCAGGTTCTTGTCCGTCTCGGCGTCGGCCTTCTCCAGCCCGTCGATCCGGATGCGATAGGCGATCTCGGCCGCCTTGCCGTTCTGCGCCTTCTCGGCCGTTTCGGCGAACCGGATGGTCTCGACCTCGAACTGGTCGAGCGGCGGCAGCGGCTTGTTCAGCTCGTCGTCGCCGACCGGCGCATCGCCGATCTGCTCGGTCCGGGTTCCGTCCGCCAGCGCCGGATTCCCCGCCGGCGGTGCCTGCGCTTCCTCGGGCCGGGCGCCGGCCTGCTTTGCGGCCATCGCCCGTTCGAACGCCTCGACCGATTCGAGCGGGCGGTCGAGTTCCGGATCGTCGGCGACGTCGAGCGAGGGGATCGCCTTGTTGAACGCGTCGTCGGCCATGATCGGGTCCACCGCCGGCAGCTCCGCCCCGGCGGGCGGGGCCGGCACCGCCAGCTTGCCCGCTTCCGGCGGCGCGTCCGCCTGCGCGGCCGGCTGGTCCTGCGCCTGCTGGTCCTGCGCCTGCGCGGGAAGCGCGACGGCGGCGGCAAGCGACGCGGCGATCAGGCAGGCGCAGCGGTCGAATCCGGATCGCGATCGGCGCGGGCAACCGGAACTTTCGCTGACCCTGTGCTTCATAACCCCCTGCGAACCTGCGCCGCGAATCCGGCCGCCCGACCTGTCCGGCCGATCAAGCCATAACCGCCCCCTGTTGGGGAAAGTTCCCACGGCACACAAGCCGCCGCGACGATCCTTCCCCGAAAGGGCCCGACGACACCAGACGGAATCGCCGTCCCGAGCCTGAGCCGGGACGGCGAGACGGCGAAACGGCCTGTATTTTCAAGGGGGCTTGTGAAATCCCCGGATCGGCGGATGATACCCGTCATGCTGCAATCCCTTGATCCCGCCACGGGCGATCCGGTCTGGGAAGGGCCGGTCGCCACGCCCGCGACGGTCGCCGCGGCGGTGGCCGCCGCCCGGCGCGCCTTTCCGGCCTGGGCCGCGACGCCGCTGACCGAAAGGATCGCCATCGCCCGCGCCTACCGGACGCAACTGGAAGCGCGCGCCGACGCGCTGGCGCGGCTGATCGCGCGCGAGACGGGCAAGCCCTTGTGGGAAAGCCGGGCCGAGGTCGCCTCGATGACCGGCAAGGTCGAAGTCTCGATCGCGGCGCAGGCCGAACGCGCGGGCGAACGGCACAGCCCGACAGCCTTCGGCGCGGCGGTGCTGCGCCACCGCCCGCACGGCGTCATGGCCGTGCTGGGCCCCTACAACTTCCCCGGACATCTGCCCAACGGCCACATCGTGCCCGCGCTGCTGGCCGGCAACACGGTGGTGTTCAAGCCGTCCGAGCTGACCCCGGCGGTGGGCGAGGCGATGGCCGAGGCCTGGCGCGCGGCCGGCCTGCCGGACCACGTGCTCACCGTCGTCCAGGGCGGGCGCGGAACCGGCGCGACGTTGGCCGGCGCCGACATCGACGGCTTCCTGTTCACCGGCTCGGCCGCCGCCGGCGCCCATTTCCGCCGCCTTTTCGCCGATCGCCCCAAGGTGATCCTGGCGCTGGAGCTGGGCGGCAACAACCCGCTGGTGGCATGGGACGGCGATGTCGGCGAAACCGCCGCGCTGGTCGTGCAGTCCGCCTATGTCTCCGCCGGCCAGCGCTGCTCGTGCGCGCGGCGGCTGATCGTGCCCGAAGGCGCTTTCGGCGAGGCACTGGTCGCGGCCGTCGCCGCGCTGCGCGACCGCCTGCGCGTCGGCGCCTGGGACGAGACGCCGCCGCCCTACATCGGCCCGCTGATCTCGCCCGGCGCGGCGGCCGGCGCGCGGCAGCGGGTAGACGGACTGCTCGCGCTCGGCGCGCGCGCGATCCGGCCGCTGGAGCCGGTCGCCGGCCGGCGCAAGACCTTCCTCGCCCCCGCCCTGCTCGACGTCACCGGCCTGTCCGTGCCCGACGAGGAGATTTTCGCGCCAGTGCTGCAGGTTGTCCGCGTCGCCGATTTCGACGCCGCGCTGGCCGCCGCCAACGCCACCCGCTTCGGCCTTGCCGCCGGGCTGGTCAGCAGCGACGATGCGCTGTGGGAGCGCTTCGCCGCGCAGGTCCGCGCGGGCGTGGTCAACCGCAACCGGCCGACCACCGGCGCCTCGGGCGCGATGCCGTTCGGCGGGCTGGGCGATTCGGGCAACCACCGGCCGAGCGCCTGGTACGCCGCCGACTACTGCGCCTATCCGGTCGCCAGCTTCGAGGCCGCCGCCCCCGCCGGCAACGCCGGGACGCTGGCCGGAATGCTGGCCGGGGTGCAGGCCGGGATGCAGGCATGACGCGCGAGGAGGCCGCCCTCGTCGATCCCATCGCGCTGGCGCCGATGCGCGCGCAGGTGCTGGCCTGGACCGCGATCAACAGCGGCACCGCCAACCTGCCCGGCCTCGCGGCGATGGCGGCGGAGCTGGCCGACGCCTTCGCCGCGCTGCCCGGCAGCGTCGCGCTGGAAGCGCCCGCGCCGGTCGATCAGGTGAGCGCCGAGGGCACCCTCGCGCCGGTGGCGCACGGCCGTCACCTCGTCGTGCGGGTGCGGCCCGAGACGGAGCGGCGCGTGCTGCTGACCGGCCACATGGACACGGTGTTCGCCGCCGACCACCCCTTCCAGGCGAGCGAGTGGCTCGACGGCAATACCTTGCGCGGGCCGGGCGCCGCCGACATGAAAGGCGGCCTCGCGCTGATGCTCGCCGGCCTTCGCGCTTTCGAGGCGAGCGGGCCGCGCCTCGGCTACGACGTGCTGGTCAACAGCGACGAGGAGACGGGCTCGCTCTCGTCCGCGCCGCTGATCCGCGCGCTGGCGCGGGACAAGCTCGCCGCGCTGACTTACGAGCCGGCGCTGCCGGGCGGCGTCATGGCCCGCGCCCGCCCCGGCTCGGGCAATTTCGCCGCCGTCGTCACCGGCCGCGCCGCGCACGCCGGGCGCAATCCGGGGGACGGGCGCAACGCGCTCGTCGCCGCCGCCGACCTGGCGCTGCGGCTCTACCGGGCCCGCCATCCGGCGCTCGCCATCAACCCCGCGAAGATCGACGGCGGCGGCCCCGTCAACATCGTCCCGGCGCACGCGGTGCTGCGCTTCAACCTGCGCCCGCGCGGCCCCGGCGAGGCGGCCGAAGCGCAGACGCTGATCGACCGCCTGATCGCCGAGGCCGCCGCCGCGCACGACGTGGCGATCGCGCTCCACGGCGGTTTCGGCCGCCCGCCCAAGCCGATCGGCGCGGGGGGCGAAAGGCTGTTCGCGCTGGTCGCCGAGGCCGCCGCCGATCTCGGCGAGGCGCTTTCCTGGCAGGACACCGGCGGCGTCTGCGACGGCAACAACATCGCCGCCTGCGGCGTGCCGGTGATCGACACGATGGGCGCACGCGGCGACTTCATCCACTCACCGCGCGAATACCTGGAGGTGGACTCGCTGGTGGCCCGCGCCCGCCTGACCGCGCTGGTGCTCCACCGGCTGGACAAGGGAGCGCTGCGACCATGAGCTTCGTCCTGCGCGCCGCGCGGGCCGGCGACCTGCCCGCGCTCTACCAGATGGCGAAGAACACCGGCGGCGGCCTTACAAACCTGCCGGCCGACCGGCCGACCCTCAAGGCCAAGCTCGCCCGCGCCGAAGCCTCGTTCGGCCGCGCCGGCGATGCGCCGGGCGACGACCTGTTCCTCTTCGTGCTGGAAGACCTGGCCAGCGGGCGGGTGCGCGGCACCTGCCAGATCTTCGCGAAGATCGGCTCCACCTGGCCGTTCTATTCCTATCGCATCACCAGCTTCAGCCAGTATTCCCAGGAACTGGACCGGACGATCCGCGCCGAGATGCTGGTGCTCTCGACCGACCTCGACGGCGCCAGCGAAGTCGGCGGCCTGTTCCTCATGCCGGGCGAGCGCTCGACCGGCGCCGGCGCGCTGCTGGCGCGCAGCCGCTACCTGTTCATGAAGATGCATCGGGAACGCTTCGCCGACCGGACCATCGCCGAACTGCGCGGCGCGCAGGACGAGACCGGCGGCTCGCCCTTCTGGGACGGGGTCGCCGGCCGCTTCTTCGGCATGGGCTTCCGCGAGGCGGACGAGTTCAACGCCATCCACGGCAACCAGTTCATCGCCGACCTGATGCCCCGGCATCCGATCTACACCGCGCTCCTGCCCGAAAGCGCCCGCGCCGTGATCGGCAAACCGCACCGCTCGGGCCGCGCGGCCCAGCGCATGCTGGAGAACGAGGGCTTCGCCTTCGACTGCTACATCGACATCTTCGATGGCGGCCCGGCGATGACCGTCGAGACCGACCGGATCGCCACCATCCGCGCCGCGCGCACCGAGCCTGTCGTCGCCCTGGCCGAGCACGGCGAGGAGTGCTTGGTCGCGCATGGCCGCCTGGGTGCCTTCCGGGCCTGTTGCGGCAGGATTGCGGCAGCGAAGGGTGGTGTCCACCTGGACCCGGAAGCGGCCGCCGCTCTCGGGGTTTCCGTCAGCGAATCCGTGACTTACGTGCCGCGATGATGGTCGAGATCAACTTCGACGGGATCGTCGGCCCCAGCCACAACTTCGCCGGCCTCAGCCTCGGAAACCTCGCCGCGACGGCCAGCGCCGGCATGGTCTCGCACCCGCGCGAGGCGGCCTTGCAGGGCCTCGCCAAGATGCGCGTCAACCTCGATCTGGGGCTGGCGCAGGGCGTCTTCGTGCCGCTCGACCGCCCCCACGAGGGCTGGCTCGCGGCGCTCGGCACGACCATGGCAGATGCCGATTTCTCCTTGCGCGCCAATGCCTTGTCCGCCTCGGCGATGTGGGCGGCGAACGCCGCGACGGTCTCGCCCGCGCCCGACACCGCCGACGGCCGCTGCCACCTGACGGCCGCCAACCTCGTCACCATGCCGCACCGCAGCCACGAATGGCCCGGCACCCTCGCCCAGCTCCGCCTCGCCTTCGCCGACCCGCGCCATTTCGCTGTCCACACCCCCGTCCCGCCCCCCTTCGGCGACGAAGGCGCCGCCAACCACATGCGCCTTTCCGTCAGCCCCCAAGTGCCTGGAATCGAAGTCTTTGTTTACGGGACAGACGGCGGCTCCTTCCCCGCCCGGCAGCACCGCCAGGCCAGCGCCGCCGTCGCCCGCCTGCACCGCCTCGATCCCGAACGGATCGTCTTCGCCGAACAGTCCCCCCAGGCGATCGCCGCCGGCGCCTTCCACAACGATGTCGTCGCCGTAGCCAACGAACATGTGCTCCTCGTCCACGAACAGGCCTTCGCCGACCCCGCCGCGCTCTACGAAACTCTGCGCGAAATGCTGCCCGAGGTCGAGATCATCGAGGTTCCCGCCGCGGCGATAAGCCTGGCCGATGCGGTCTCCAGCTACCTGTTCAACGCCCAGCTCGTCACCCTGCCCGAAGGCGGAATGGCGCTGATCCTGCCGACCGAAGCGCGCGCCAACGCCCGTGTCTGGGCCTGGCTGCAAGGCCTCGTCGCGCGCAACGGGCCGGTCCGCCGGCTGGTGCCGGTCGAGGTCCGCGAATCCATGTCCAATGGCGGCGGCCCAGCCTGCCTGCGCCTGCGCGTCGTCGCCGACCCGGCGAACGTGGACCCACGGTTCCTGACGGACGAGGCCCGGCTGGCGCTGATCGAACGGGTAGTGGCGGAACACTGGCCCGAGGAGATCGCGCCCGACGATCTCAGCCGCGCCGCGCTCTGGGCCGGCGTACGCAAGGCGCGCGACGCGCTGCTGGAAGCGCTCGATCTCGGCGAACTGCGATCACCCTCCTCATAGCGCGAGACGCCGGACGGCAGGGTTGCTTCCAAGCATCGGATATCGAACGCGGTTTGTCGCTTTGACCGGAACCCTGCGCCCTCGCGGCCGGTTGCTGCGCATGTTTTCAACGGAGTACCCGCCATGACGGACGATCGCCCCGTGATTGTCGAAACCCCCGCCAGAAGCGCCGGCGCGGGCTGGGCCGTCGCGCTGGTGATGGTCGGGACGCTAATCATCGGGGCCGTGTTCGTCACCCAGATCTCGAATGGCGACGCGAGCGGGCAGCGCGCGATCGCCAACGCCGCGCAAGACGTCGGCCAGGCGGCCCGCGACGTGGGCAGCCGGACCGCAGTGGGCGGCGGCGCGAAATAGGCGTCATGGGCGCCAGGCCACAGGATTTACCGCAGACGACTTGACGGCCGCGCCGCGCCGCCCGAACGGTGCGCACATGAAGGTGGGAAGCGAGCATTATCGGTCGATCTGGGTCGAAGACGGCACCGTGCGCATCATCGACCAGACGCGGCTGCCGCACGAATTCGTCGTCCGCACACTGGACACGCTCGACGAGGCCGCCGTCGCGATCCGCGACATGCAGGTGCGCGGTGCACCGCTGATCGGCGCGACGGCCGCCTACGGCATCGCCATCGCCATGCGCGCCGACGCGAGCGACGCGGGGCTCGCCGGAGCGGTCGAAACCCTGATGGCGACGCGGCCGACTGCGGTGAACCTGCGCTGGGCGCTGGAGGACATGGCCGCACATCTGCGCGAGGTCGCGCCTTCCGCCCGTGCCGAAGCCGCGATAGCGCGAGCGGCCGCGATCGCCGACGAGGACGTCGCCATCAATACCGCGATCGGCGTGCATGGGCTTGCGCCGATCCGCGACATCGCCGCACGCAAACGGGGCCCGGTCAACGTGCTGACCCACTGCAACGCCGGCTGGCTCGCCACCGTCGACTGGGGCACCGCAACCTCGCCGATCTATCAGGCGCATCAGGCCGGCATCCCGCTACACGTTTGGGTCGACGAGACGCGCCCGCGCAACCAGGGCGCGCACCTGACGGCCTGGGAAATGGCGAGCCACGGCATTCCCCACACGCTGATCGTCGACAATGCCGGCGGGCATCTGATGCAGCAGGGCGCAGTCGACCTGGTCATCGTCGGCACCGACCGCACGACCGCGCATGGCGACGTCTGCAACAAGATCGGCACCTACCTGAAGGCGCTGGCCGCGCACGACAACGGCGTGCCCTTCTACGTCGCGCTGCCCTCGCCGACGATCGATTGGCGGGTGCGCGACGGGCTGGCGGAAATACCCATCGAGGAACGCTCGGGCGACGAAGTTTCGCTCGTCCAGGGCAAACTGATCGACGGGTCGATCACGCGCCTGAGGATCAGCCCCGAGGCAACACCGGCCGCCAACCCCGCGTTCGACGTCACCCCCGCGCGGTTCGTCACCGGCCTGATCACCGAACGCGGCATCGCCCCGGCCAGCGCCGCGGGCTTGGCGGCACTGTTCCCCGACAAGGCGCCGCAGCCATGAGCGAGGCCGCCCTGCGTACCGGGATCGTCGCCTGCGCGCGCGAACTCGACGCCTCGGGGCTCAATCGCGGCTCCTCGGGCAATCTCTCGGCCCGCTGCGGCAACGCGCTGCTGATCACACCGACCGCCGTTCCCGCCGCCCGGCTCGAGCCGGAAATGCTGGCACGCATGCCTTTGGCCGAACCGTCCGAGCCCGATTACGGCTACTGGGAAGGCCCGCTCAAGCCATCGAGCGAATGGCGCTTCCACCTCGACCTGATGCGCGCGCGGCCGGACTTCGAAGCGATCGTCCACACGCATTCGCCCTTCGCCACGATCCTGTCGATCGCGCGGCGACCGATCCCGGCCGTGCACTACATGATGGCGGCTTTCGGCGGGGCCGAGATCCGCTGCTCGGACTATGCCTGCTACGGCACGGCCGAGCTTTCCGCAGCGGTGCTGCGGGCGATCGACGGCATGGCCGGATGCCTGATAGGCAACCACGGCATGATCGTCGGCGGTCCCAACCTGACCCGCGCGGCCTGGCTGGCGCACGAACTGGAAGCGCTGGCGCACCAGTATTTCCACGTCTTGCAAATCGGCGGCGAACATATCCTGACCAGCGAAGAACTGGCGCAGGTCGCCAGGGGCTTCGCCGGCTACGGCGTGCAGGAGGCGTAGCGTCGAGATTTCCGAGGGGACGCTCCATCAGGCCGCGTCACACCCTTCCGCAGCGTCGCTCCATTCCCGCCCGAACCTGCCCTCCATCCGTCTGAGCGCGGCTTCCGCTGTCCGCATCAGGCCGCACGCCGTCCGTACCGTTTGAACGACTTTCATGAAATCCGCGTCGGTCGGCATATCGGCCGCAAGCGCCGAAAACGCAGTTTTGATCGCCGCCATGTATGCGTCCAGCGACGCCGCCATGTCCCGGTTGAGAACGAGCCAGTGGCGACGCCGGTCCACGGCATCCGGCTGCCGCTCGAGCAGTTGCTCCCGACACAGCCTGCTGATGTACCGCAAAGCCGTCGTCGACGGCGCGCGCGCGGCTATGCAGGCCGAGGTGATGGAAGTTTGCACACCCGATTTCTCGCGAATGTAGAGATCGAGCAGGATATCCCAGGCCGGATCGGCATAGAGCCCCTCGACGTGCGATCCAGGCCGCAGCGCCCGCATCGAATAAAGCCATTTCGCGATTGAGAGAGTGTCGTGCAATTTTGCTTACCTGCACAATGAGTGGTCTTTGCTATGGCTGCCAGATCGCCCTGGATGTCCTGGTTTGTCTGGGAGCTTTCACCGTAGTTCGTAAGAAAATACCTTGCTCCGCTCTACTGCGTCCAACGATAAAGATCTTTGGGGTATGCGAACGGCGGCTTACCTCTCACCACCTGCCCGATGTCCTGCATCAGCCAGGAACCAAGCATGATGTGCTCCGATCCAGGGGTGCCCGGCGCTGGACGAACCCCAGGCTCGGGGCCCATCGCATAACCGTCGTCATAGTGAGCCTTTGCCTGCACCGTCATTTCGACGAGTTGCGCATAGCGTGCTTCGCCCAGCTTGCCGCGAAGATGTTCGAGGCTTTGTTTCAAACTGTTCCATCCTTCATCGTAGGTCTGAAACTCGGTTGGATAGTCGGACCCGTTACAGTTGGTCGTTAGATAGACAATACTATCAGAGAGTTCGCGGAGGTTTTGTGCAGTTATGAGCATGAAGCGGCCTTCTAATTGCTAATTCCCGAGCCAATAGAAGCCACCATAGCTCCGGGGTCGGACAATCCCGATCGGCGCGTTGCCAGTGGCAGCGCGGAAGTCAATGATCTGCGGCGTCCTGAACGTCTTGGCGCCCAGCGTCCCGTCGAAGATCATCCCGCTCTGCGGGAAGTAGAGGTCAGGAACCCGGTACTTCCCGCTGGTGCCTTCCAGATACAGCCGCTGATTGATGCGAACGAGATCCGTCCCATGACCCTGATCGAGTGCGAAGGCCTTCAGATCGGCACGGGCAAAGGCATCAACGCGATTTGCCTTGAAGAGGTGCTCGGGTTGCCCGAAAGGCGCTCTGATTTCGCCAGCAGCAAGCTGGGCATCGACCTTCGCTAAGCCCCGCTCATAAGCTACCGCATACCGCGCCTGGTAGGTCGCTTCGATGCCGCCGCTCGTTCCAACGCTCCTGAGACGTTCAAGTTTTGTCAACCCGGCTGCTTCTACGCCTCCCGCCATGAAGGCAAGGAAGTCAGTGTCCTGGCGATCCACCGGCGCGACCCAGCCACCTCTCCCTCGGCCATAGGACAGACCCATGTCGAGCGTACTCGTCGCACCCGACAGAAGATAGTTCCCGATCCCCAAGACATACCCAAGCCCGCCGTGTTCGAACTGCAATCCAGCTTCGTGAACCCTCCCGAGGAATGCAGTGTTCCACTTATCGTAAAGCGACGGCGAATAACTTCTGATGGACTGTCCACCAGAAATCCCCCGCCAATATGAGCTATAGTCTGCTTGGGGTCCTTTCAGGCCGAGAGCCCACACCGCGCCCTCTTCGAACGACAGGTTTCCGTACTGTTGGAAATACCTGCCAAACTGATAGTCGTTCATCTGATGGAGCAGGACGTCCATGCGATGGCTGGCGGTGACGACAATCTCGCCTTCCTGTGCTTCGACGGCGCTGCCACCGGCCCGGCCGCCACCTGCACCTACGGTCGACTGCGCTGCCGCGCCATCGCCAGTTCCGAAGGTGCCACCGCCGATCACGCCATTATTGGACCCCACGTCGGCATAGCCGAGCCTGGGCTTGCTCACGGCGTCCGCCAGCAGACTCCCCACGGTATTGCCGATGATGCCCGGCAAATGGGCCACGAGGGTATCGCCGAAGTCGCGGCCGGTGATGAGGCTTTCGATGGCCGTGCCGGCGAGCGCGCCGGCGGTGATCGAGACGAAGCGGCCGCCGGGCGTGCCGCTGGCGACACCGCCCCCCAATCCGGCCGCCGCGACGCCGGCCCAGTCGAACCTGTCCTGCAGACCTGTCGCAACGCCCACGCCCTGCGTGACGGCGTTACCGACGACGCCTCTGATCGCCGCGTTGAAAAACTTGTCGGTACTCATGAACTTGGCCACCGACTTGCCGACGATGTCGGGATCGCCCAGCCCGGCGGTGACGCCGCCTGCCAGGGCCGACAGCGCCAATCCCTTGAACGAGAACTTGTCCTGAATGCCGGTGGCGAGACCCACCGTCTGGCTGGCGGTGCTTCCCGCCGCGCCTGCCAGCAGCCCCTGCATGAAAGTCGGCGCGCTTGAGGGCAAGGCGATGAGCGTTACGGCAACCGCGACCACCGCCAGCAGAACCTGCCCGAACCCGCCGCAATTCGGCTTCTTCGGCGGCTTGGGCGTGGTCGGCAGGGTGTCGCCGATGTGGCGGGCGCTGTCGTAGGGGCGGAACGTGTCCGAGGTGTTGTGGACGTTCGCCAGCCCCGCCGGGATGCGCAGCATCTGGCCGGCGGAAAGCTGCGCGGCACCTGACAGGCCGTTGGCGTCGGCGATCCGGTACCACAGCGAGGTGTCGCCGAACATGGCCCGGGCGATGCTTTCGAGCGTGTCGCCCGCGCGCACCGTGTAGGCCGTGCCCGCGCCGCCGCCCTCGCCCGGCGAGAGCGCGTTGTAGGCCTGATCGAAGTCGGAGAAGCCGGTCCCGTAAGTCGCCCCCAGGCGGAATGGGCCCTGCGTCGCAGGCGGCATGCTCACCCGCTCGCCCAGCGCGGTGGCGTAGTCCGGATCGTCGTTGCCGTTGTTGCCGGTAGTCCCCATCTGCCGGCCGTCGAAGTACCACCACACCTGCTTGGGATCGCCGTTCGCCGTATTGTCGGTCTCGCGCCGCACCAGCACCTGCCCCGAGGCGTCGTTGACGTAGGTGATCGTCCGCGGCCGCCCGTCGCTGACATAGGCCGAGGTCAGGTGGCCGTTGGCGTCGTAGGCATAGGTCGTGCCCCAGGTGGTCGACTGGCTGGTATTGGGCTTGTAGGTCATCGTCGCCTGCTGCGCCGCGTCCCACCATGCCCAGGCGTAGGTCGTCAGCGTGTCCGGCGTGTCCTGGTAGGTCGTGCCGTTCTTATAGCGATAGTTCGTCGCCGCGCTGGTATAGAGCGCGCCGGTACCGGCGTAAGTGTTGGTGATCGTCGAATAGTTGACGTAGAGGTTGCCGTCGCTCTCGTACCGGCGCAGCGTCGAGCTTTCCGCTGTGACGTTGCCCCGCGCATCGTAGCCGATCGCGTAACGGTTGTAGTTGACCGTCGTGCCGTTCTCCGCGAACTCCTTATAGTCGGTGACGCGCCCGGCGGCGTCGTAGGCGGTCTGCGCGCGCAGCGTATAGCTCGTCGGCGCCGCCAGCGAAGTCGGCATCGTTCCGGAGTAGTAGGCGATCGTGCCTGTCCCGATCGAAACCTGCGTCAGCAGGCCATCGGCGTTGTAAGCATAGGTCTCGCGCTGCTCGGCCGCATAATAGCCGGCGTAAGGGTCGAAGTAGGAGAGCGTGCGGCTCTGGGAGGCGCGCTCTCCCGCGGCGTTGTAGGTGATGGTGCGCGCATCGGCGGTGTTGCGCACGATCTGCCCGGAGACCAGGCTGCCCTTGATCAGCACCATGCGGTTCAGCGCATCGTACTTGTACCAATAGTCGTCGGTCACCTGGCCGCCCAGGCTCTGATCGTTGTTGATCGTGCTGTGCACCGCCAGCGTGCGCCGCACGTTGCCGGCCGCGTCATAACTGTTGGTGACGGATGCCGCGCCGTTCCCCGAAGCCCCGGCGTCGGTGAAGGTGAGCAGCCGCCCCATCGCATCGTAGGTGCCCTTGCCTTCCTGCAAGGTGACGGTGCTCGAGCCCGAGTAGCCCATGTAGGGATCGTAGTAGTAGGTCGTGCCCTGCAACTTCTCGTAAGTACGGTTGCCATCGGCGTCATAGGTGTAGGTGGCATCGATGTTCGCGCTGGAATAGCCGGCCGGTACGGACGCGTTGTCCGCCATCGTCGCCATCTTGCCGGTATTGTAATAAGTGTAGGCTAGGCTCTGCCCTGCACTCGAGGTCTGGCCGGCGAGCTGCCCGGCGGCGTTGTAGGCGTAGCCGTAGGTGCGGCCGCCCATATCGCCGCGGGCGAGCAGGTGGCCGAAGGCATCGGTTGTCTCGGTCGTGGCGACGATGGCGTCCGAGCCGGAATAGCGATCCGCGATCGTGCTGACGGTCTTCGTCCAGGCGCCGAAAGTGCCCATGCTCGCAGTCGCCGCCGCGCCGTTCCAGCTATAGCTGTAGGTGGTGAGGTCGCCCGCGAAGTTCTTCGTCGCGATGACGCGGCCCTGCGCGTCGTAGTCGGTGCGCTCGTAGTAGGGATTGTAGCCGACGACCGGCGCCGGGCCGTAGATCGGCTCGCCATAGGGGCCGTAGCCGATGAGCGGCGGATCGCCGTAGATCGGCGAGCCGATGGCCGAGTTCCAGTGGCGCGTGACCCGACCGAGCGCGTCATAGCCGTAGTTGTCGACGATGCCGCTCGGCCGCGTGACCGTGACCAGCCGGTCGGCCGCGTCGAAATCCTGCGTCGTGATGCGCCCCAGCCCGTCGGTCAGTTTGCGGGCGTTGCCATAGACGTCATACGCAGTCTGCCAGACGCTGGAATCGGGACGGTATTCGGCGGTGACGAGCGCTTCGCTGCCGTCATGGCCGCTGCCCGCCAGCAGCACGCGCGTCGTCCAGAAGCCGTTGGCGTTCTGCGCGCCGACAAGCCGGCCCGCGACGTCATAGGCATAGTTCTCGGTCGGACGCTGCGACGCGCTGGTTCCCGCTTCCGAAACCACCGTGACGGCAGGGGCCTGAACCTGGGTCAGCCGGCCCATCGTGTTGTAGGAATAGTTGGTGTCGTAGCCACGCGCGCTGCGTTCCTGCGTCACCTCGCCGAAAGCATTGTACCAGCGCTGCGTGCTCAGCGTTTGCGTGGCGGTCGTCGCGACATTGCTGCCATTGGCAATGGTGCGGTTGGGCTCGTATGTCTGCACCGCCATGTCGCGCTTGTCGTAAACGACGATGCTGGCGGTGAGATAAGTCTGGTTGAAGGACGAAAGCGCCAGCGTGCCGCCGGACACGACGCTGTTGTAGGCGCTCGCCTGCGACCAGCCCGCAAGGTTGGCCGCCGCCGTGCTGGTCATCGCCAGCGTGACGTTGCCGTTCCTGTCATGGACGAAGAACTTCCACACGCCGTCGCCGGCGTTGGACTTCACCACCCGGCCGGCAGCGTCGTAGACCATCTGCTCGGTGACGGTCGCGCTGCCGCCCTGTGGCTTGAGGCTGCGCGAGACGACTTCGCCGAAAGTGCTGTAGCCGTTTGTGGAGATCAGCCCATAGCTCCAGCCGCTGGCTGCATCGTAGCTTGCCGACTGTTCGGTGCTGATCCGCCCCGCCGCGTCGTAGCTCTTGTAATTGTAGAACGTGACGTTGGTCGAAGTGTCGGCGCGCTTGGTGGTGACATCGTCGCGCAGCAGTTCGCCACGGATGGAGTAGTAATAGTTCCGCGTCTCGCCAGCCGGGTTGGTCACGCTCGCGAGCGAGCCGCCGGCGCCGTAGACATAAGTGGTGATGCGCTGGTTGCTGCCGGTCGCGTAAGTGCTCTGCTTCTCGTGGACGAGATTGTCGAGCCCGTCGTAATAGAACTGGTCGGACAGTTGCACGCTGGTGCCGGTCTGGTCGGCATGGGCGGGATCGATCCGCCGTGTCAGCCGACCATAGCTGTCGTACTGATAGGTGGTGACTTCGCCCGTCGCCTCGGTCCTGGTGAGGACCTCGCCCAGTGCGTTATAAGTATAGGCGATCGTGGCCGACTGGCTGGCGGTCGCCACGGAATTGCCGCTGACGGTCGATGCCGCGACCGCCAGGCGCGTCTCCGTCAGCCGGCGCCCCATCCTGTCGTAAGTGAACTGGGTGACCCGGTCGTTGGACGATGTACTGACGGACGGGACGGTGCCGACCACCGGCGTGCCGCCGAATTGCGTCGCATAGCGGCGCTCCTCGAGCACATTGCCTTCGCTGTCGCGGGTCCAGGTAGTGAGGAATTTCGCCTGGTCCACCCGTGCGACCTCGCGCCCGTTTCGGTCGTAATAGAGATAGACGCTGCCGCCGCGCGCGTCGGTCTCCCGCACCACGCGCCCCATCGCGTCGTATTGCCGGGCCGTCGCGAGGTTGTAGGTGCCGAGCACATAGTTCGCGCCGACGACCTCGCCGGCGACGATCGCGTTGATCTGCGTGCCGATCAACTGGTCGTTGCGATCGTAGGTGTAATAGACCGTGCGCGGCGTGCCGCTCGGCGCGGGCGGCGTGCCGCCGGGGGTGGCGGGCAGCGACGTCGCCGTATCGTATGTCCGCTCGACGGTGACGTTGCCGTTGCCGTCGTAGCTGTAGGTCTTGTGCGTTCCGACCGGGCTGATCCTGGCGATCGTGCGGTTGGCTTCGTCGTAATAGAACAGCGTGCGCGCGCCCAGCGCGTCGCGGCTCTCGATCAGATTGCCGCGCGCGTCGTAGCTGTAATATTCGCTGCGCGCCGTCAGCGTGTTCCCGCCGGTGGACGGGTTGTAGACCATGATGGAGGGCAGCGTCTTTTGCACCAGGCGGTTGGCCCGGTCATACGTAAAGATGGTATCGCGCCGCTCGCTCAGCCCATAACCCTCGACCTGCTGGATCACATTGCCGAAGGCGTCGTAGACATAGAGGTTGCCGTAAGCGCCGCTTGCCGCCGTGCTGCCATCGCTGCGGGACACGGTCCTATTGCTGTACGCGTAATAGAGCTGGCCGCGCTTGGTATAGCTATACGAGGTTATCCCGCCGAGCGTATTGTGCGTCGCGATCATGTCGCCCAGCGCATTGTAGTAGGTATATTCGAGCTGGTTCTCCGCGTTGGTAACGACCGTGACCCGCCCCAGCAGATCGCGCTGGAAGCTTGTCGTCTCGTCGCGCGCATGGGTCGTCACCGTCGGCTGGACGCTCACGTTCCCGATGCCGGTGGCCTTGCTGTAATAGCGCGTGACCGAGGCGATCTCGCCGAAGGTGTTGTAGGCGGTCCTGGTCGCATAGCCTTCGGCGTCGATTGCCAGAACCAGCCGACTGCGCTCGTCGTAGTAGTTGTAGCCGGCATTGCCGAGCGCGTCGGTCACTTTCACCAGATTGCCGCGGGTATCGTACTGGTATGTCGTCGTCGCATAGACGCCGGCGATCGTGCCGATATCGTCCTGGTCGGTGACGATCCGGCCGAGGCTGTCATAGCTGGTGTTCGCGACATGCCCGGCGGCGTCCGTGCTCGACGTCAACCGGCCTTTCGTATCGTAGCTGTAGGTCGCCGTCAGGTTGCCGCTCGCCAGCGTCCGGATGCGGGATGTGACCAGCCCGGCCGCGTTATAGTAATACCTCGTGGTTTCGAGCTGGCCGCCGGGGGTCGGGAGCGTGGCCAGCGTGTAGGCGGTATTCGGCGTGACCTTCTGGCCGGCGATCTCCTGATCCAGGGTGCCCTGCACCGAATAGTGGAAACGCGTGACGTTGCCTTCGCCATCGATCGATGCGCGAACCCGCCCGCTGCCGTCGTAAAGCGTATAGCTGTGCTGGTCCCTGGCATGGGTCGACAACGTCGACTTGATCTGCGCCAGCGTGCCGCCCGTCAGATAGGTCGATCCAGGCTTGTTGTAGTATCCTATGGCTTCGACCTGCCGCCCAGCCTTGTCGTAGACATACTCGGCCAGGTACGATTCCGCATCGAGCGTCGCGGCAAGATTGCCGTCGTTATCGTAAAAGCTGCGCGTGATGCGGTCCCGCATCGCATCGGCTGTCGGCAGCACCTGCGAACCCGGCGGAGTCGTCTTGAAGCCCGAGACCGTTGCCGCAGCGATGGCATTGGCATAGCGGGTGGTGCGTACCACGCGGCCCGCGCCATCGTACTCAAAGACCGTTGCCGCTCCCAGCGCGTCGATCGTCTCGATCAGGCGGCCGGCCTTGTCGTAGACATTCCATTGCCAGCGGTCGGCCGAACTGGCCGTCGGCCGCACGCCCGCGGCTTCGGTGTTCACCGAAGCATTGGCCAGCGTCGTCAGATTGGCCGACGATACGAGGTTCGCATAAGCGACTTGGGCGACGAGGCGATCCGCGCCATCATATCTGTATTCGACCATCGCGCCGTTGGCGCTGATCGTCGCGGCAAGCCGGCCCTGCCTGTCATAGATCTGATAGGTCCTGTATCCGGCCTGATCGGTCGCAACGCGCAGCCGGCCGAACGCATCGTAGGCGTTCGAGGTTGTCGCCGTCGTGATGCCCGCGCCGCTTACCGTTTCGCTCAGCAGGTTGCCGGCGATGTTGTAGGTCAGCGTCCGTGTCGCGGTGTTGGGCGCGGTAACGGTCGTCGTCCGGGCACTGTCGCCATAGGTGGTGGTCACCGTCTGGCCGAGCGCGCTGGTCGCGTTGATCGCCCTGCCCAGCCCGTCGTAGACGAAGGTTTCCACCGCCGCCGTCGGCTCGCCGCCCAGCGCGTTGTAGCCCGCCGTTATCTTGCTTCGCAGGTTGCCTGCCTGGTCGTAGACGTAGGTTACGCGGGAATAGTCGGTCGTGGTGAGGCCGGCACCGGCGCTGTCGGTGCCGGCATAGCGCGTCACGGTCGAGACGTTGCCGCGAAAGTCATAGGTCGTGTCGGCGCGCTGCGCCTGCGTCTTGTCGGCGGTTCCGGACACCCAGGACGCGAGAGCGGCCTCGGTCCAGCTCGATCCGGCATAGAGCGTACCGGAATAGTCAATCTGCGCAGTCTGTCGGCCCGGCGCGTCATAGCGATATTCGGTCACCCGGCCTTCCGGCGTGACGATGAAGCGCAGGTGCAGTTCGCTGTCGTAGACGTAGCGGGTGACCATTCCACCCGTGGGTGCCCCGCCATCGGCAAGCCCATTCGCGTCGAGCCCGGTAAAACGCGTCCGGGTCAGCAGCTCGTTCGACGCGCCATAGGCGAAGAAGACGGAAGCTTTCGCCCCGTCCACCTGCTCGAGCACGTTGCCCGCCGTGTCGTAGCGATAGACGGCATAATCGACCGCCAGCGAAGGATTGCCGACGTTGGCCGCAGCGTCGAACGTCAGCGCGCGCGTGACATCACCGTTGCCGTTGTATTCGAAGGTCCGAATGGAGGGGTTGCCGCCCGATACCGGCGCCGGCTCGTCCAGCCGGGTCAGACGGTTCGCGCTGTCGTAGGCCATCTTGTAGACGTTCGACAGCGGATCGGTGATCGTCGTGATCCGGTTGGCGGCATCGTAGCTGAAGGTTGTCGTGCGGGTAACGCCGGCAGCGACCGTCTGGGTGAAGGAAGCGACGCGGCCCGAACCGTCGTAGGCGATCGCCAGATAAGTCCCGTCGGTCTGCGAGATCGCGTTGACCCGGCCCGCGCCGTCATAGGTGTAGCTCGTCTCGTAGACGCGGCCGTCGGCAATGCTGTTGTCTTCGGGCGAGAGATCGACCGCGACTTTGGCCAGCCGGTTGCCGCCGCCGTAGGTATAGCGGGTGCGCGTGAGCGTCTTGGTGGTGCCGGTCGGGATGTCGGTATAGGTCGTGACCAGGCTTGTCAGATTGCTGCCGGTCCAGGTCAGATCCGTGTAATTCCCATCGGCCGTCGTAACGCGCACGAGGTTGCCGGTGCTCCCGGCATAGGAATAGGTGACGGTGTTGCCGTCGCGGTCCGTCTGCGAGACGAGGCGGTTGTCGTAGCCCGGCGAGTAGAGTTCGCTGATCCCGGTATCGCCGTCCTTCCACACCCAGTTGGCGCCATCGTAAAGCAGCGTATCGTACGCGCCCGAGCCTTCGCGGGAGACGTAGGCGCCAAAAACCGCATCCCAGGTGTAGACGGTCTCCGAACCGTCCCAGTCCGTCCGATAGAGGGTGCCCGATACGCTGTAGATGCGGCGCTGAGCGCTTATCCGCCAGTTGTCGCCGTTGTCGTCGGTGAACTGGCCCTGGCTATTGTAGGTCCGGTTCAGGCTGCTGTCCGGGCCGCGTCCGACCAGGAACTCGTCCCGGTTCGCGATGATCAGGTTGCCGGTGGCCGCATTGACCGTGACGGCATCGCCGCCCCGCCCCAGGAAGGCCGATCCCAGTTGGCCGCTCGACCCCAGAACGTTGCCCGAACCGCGCTCAAGCCCGAGACCGTTCCCCGCCACAATGGCAACCATCGGACCTTCCCTTCCCTGAACCGTCTTGCCGGCCGCGCAAGGCGGCAGGTGTCGTATCCAGTCGGGAAAATCGCAGTGCGGTTTAGGACTTTCTTCGCGCGCTCATCGTGCGGCCGCCTGCCTGCGGACGTTCTGGCCCGGCGCTATCGTTCCTGCCGGGCGAGGAACGTCCGCAGGCTGGCGCCGAGGTCGTGCGTCTCCCACAGGTTCATGAAGATCGTCAGCATGTGAAGCTGGGTGCGGGCAAGCTCGCTTTCGCGAAAGCGCGGATCGAAGCGATCCTTCACGGACTCCAGATCGGGGATTTCGCGCAGGATGAGCGGCACCGTGTCGAGCAGCCAGCAGATCCCGTTCAGGGCCACCAGCAGGTCGATCTGCAGACGCAGTTCGCCGGGATCGAGCATGCCCCCGCCGGCCGCGGCGAACTCCGCGACGAAGATCGCGAGCAGGTCGTCCAGATGCTCGTCCCAGAGCGCCTTTTCCGCCCCGCTCAGGCTACCCCAGAGCGCCGAGGCGGCGTTCATCTGCCCCACCCGGCCCCAGTCGATCAGGCCGCAGCGCAGATCGCCGTCCGGATCGCGCCAGAACCAGGCGTTGTCGATGTTCGCGTTCCAGTGGCAGAACACGATGTATTCCGGCCGGCCGTAGAGCCACCGCTTGATCGCCTGCTCATGCTCGAGATAGCGCGGCACCTCGTCCATCAGCCGGGCATGAAATGCCGGTTCGCGGATGTTGTCGGGCAGAAGCTGGGGATAGCTCTCGCAGAAGGCGGCGTATCGCGAGACGCGGTTGCGCAGCTTCTGCGCGTCGTAGCGGATCGGCTCGGCCGCGGCGGCAGCCGCCGGATCGAAGCGGAAATTCTCGTCGATGGCGCGCGGCAGCCTGCCCGCGCGGTGCGCCCCGGCCAGCCGCGCATTGGTCGCGATCAGCGCGCGGTAGTGCGCGTAGGGATCGGGGATCAGCCAGTCGAGGCACTTTTCATAATGCGGCTCGATCCCGTCGCGGCCATAGGGGATGCACTGCGTGATCATCACGCCGGTGCCGGTCTCGTGATGGAAGTCGCTGAAATAGCAGGCCGGCACGTCGATGGGAAAATCGCGGTCGCTCGAGACCGCGGCAAAGCGGGCTTCCAGCTCCATCTCGTAGCGCTGGCGGTCACGCAGCGGATCGTCGAAGGCACGCGAGAACTTCACGAACAGATCGGTGTGCAGGCCGGGCGCGGGCCGGGCGTATTCCACCGACAGGAGGACCTTGCGCCCGGTGCTGCCGCGCGGGCAGTCCTCGAAGCGGCGAACGGTGACGACCGCGTTATCCGGCGGCAGGGCGCCGGTGCGCCGGAACGCGCGGGTGAGGAAGTCCACCCCTCCCTGCCGCAGCGCGTCCGGGTGCGCCGGCATCGGCATTCCCCAGATATCGCCCTCTATCCAGTCGAACGCCTCCACGCCGCTTCGCCGCTCCCTGCTGCCTGCCTTCTGCCGTAGCCTACTTGGCCGCCCGGCGACCGCTCATGCTCAGCCGCCAGTCCGGCGGGAACAGCGAATCGTTGTCCTTCACCGCGTTGTTGAGGCCGCGGTCGAAGGTATCCTCGCCGAGCGCGAGCTGGTCCTCGTCCTTGACCTGGCCGAGCATCGATTCAAGCCAGGCCGCCAGGATCGAGCCCTTGTATTCGCCCTGCTCCTGCTTGAAGACCTCGAAAAAGGTCTTCTGCATGACCACGGTGTCGGTCGGCCGGCAGTTCGCGCAGGCCATCGCATATTTCATCGTCTCGGCCTCGAGCTGGTCGCGCGGGACGACGCTGTTGACGAAGTGCAGCTCCTTCATCTCCTGCGCAGTGAAGGGCCGGCCGGTGAAGACCATTTCCTGGAACTTGCGCAGCCCCATCATCGTCGCCCACTGCCACATGCGCGGCGCCCAGCCGACGTAGCGGAACGAGGGGTGGCCGAACAGCGCATCGTCCGAGGAGACGATGAGGTCGGCATCGGCCGCCTGGTAGAAGTGCCAGCCGTAGCAATAGCCCTTCACCTCAAGGATCGAGATCTTCTTGAAGTCCTGCAGCGCGCGGTTGCCGAAATTGGGGTTGGCGTAGAGCTGCACCAGCGAGGCGAGATAGCGGTACGTGTCGCCGGCCGGATACTTCACGCCTTCGTCCTCGCCGATGCGGAACTCGCGCAGCAGCGAGGGCTTCGATTCGGACGACAGCATGTCCGCCTGCTCGGGCAGGTCGCCGCCGCCGCCCAGGTGCTTGCCCGCGCCGCGGATCACCAGCACCTTGACGTCGTCGTCCACGTTCGCGCGGTGGATGAGATCGGAATAGCGCAGGCGCATGGCGATGCTCATGGCGTTCAGGTCGTTGGGCCGGTTGAACGTGATCGTCGCGATCTTCGTTTTGGGGTCCTTCTCGTAGAGGACCGCCTCCTCGGCGGGCGGGATCTTCGCCTGCGCCCTGATTGCGCCTTCGGTCGATGGCGTCGCCATTTGCTCTCTCCTCGGTTTCGACGGGTCCTTGCTGCCGCCTCTAGCACTTTCCGCGACCCGGCGGACTACGGCCGGAACGATCGACCTATCGGTCGAACCGGACGCCCCGTATCGCCAGAAGGCGCGAAATTTTCGTCCTTTGGGGCAAGCCGGCAAGCTTGCCGCCGCACAGGACCGCCCTATGGCTGTTCCGCGACGCGGCGGCCGAAACCGAAGGACGATGATGAGCAGCGACACCCCCCACGGCGACGATGGCAACAAGGCGGCGATCGCCCGGCAGGTGATCGTCTCGGCCGGCGACATCCTCGTCGCCGCCGGCTTCGGGCGGGACGAGATCGCCGCGTTCTTCCGCCAGGCGGCGGATCATCTGGGCGGCGCGTTGCAGGCTGGCCCGGCGGATGCCTCCTCGCGCGGCGGTGAGGACATCCTGTCGCGATACCGGGCCATCGCCCCCGTGCGCGCGCTGGCCGGCCTCACCGCCGAAGCTGCGGCCCTGGCCAGCGCCGCGCACGGGGGCGAGGCGCTGAAGGACGCCTACGACCTGGCCATGAAGATCATTCCGCACATCGCCGAAGCGCAGGGCTGGCTGCGCGCGGCGGCGCGGGAGGCGGGTCTGCGCATCTCCGCCGACAGCCGCGAGCGGCCGGACGGGCGGGCGGACGGCGAGGACCTGCTGATGGGCGAGTTCGAGTTCGCCTATCGCGACGGCTTCGACCTGATCGCCTCGGTGGTCGCCGTGCTCGCCGGGCAGGATGACGAGGAGGCATTCCGCCTGATCCTGATGAGCCTGGTGGAAAACGGCATCACGGTTTCCGGGGAACTGAAGTCGGCGATCGAGACGGCGGCAGGGAAGCTCGCGGAGAAAGGTGGCGGAAAATGAAGGATGGACGAATGGACAGGACGAGAGCGGACATGACCGACGCCAACATCGTGAGCACATTCCTGGCCGTGGCCGGCAGGCGCGGCGCCAGGCCGTTCCTCATGGAGGGCGATCGCTGCGTCCTCGCCTACGCCGATCTCGACCGCGAGACCGGCCGCATGGCGGCGCGGCTGCGGGCGCTGGGCGCGGCGACGGGGGACCGCATCGTCGTCCAGGTGGACAAGTCGCCGCAGGCCGTGGTGCTCTACCTCGCGGCGGTGCGCGCCGGGCTGGTCTTCGTTCCGCTCAACACGGCCTATACCGCCGACGAGCTTGCCTATTTCGTCGGCAATGCTGATCCCGCCGTCGTCGTCTGCCGACCGGAAGATGCAGCCGCCCTTGCCGGGATCGTCGCCGCGTCCGGCAGGGCCCGGCTGGCGACGCTGGGCGCGGACGGCTCGGGCTCGCTACTCGACGAGATGCCCGACGAGATCGCCCCGCTCGCGCCGCGCCGCGCCGGGGACCTTGCCTGCATCCTCTACACCTCGGGCACGACCGGCCGGTCCAAGGGCGCGATGCTGACGCATGGCAACCTGATGAGCAATGCGCGGACGCTGCGCGATCTGTGGGGCTGGACGCCCGACGACGTGCTCGTCCACGTCCTGCCGATCTACCACGTCCACGGGCTGTTCGTGGCGCTGCACGGGGCGCTGCTGGTCGGCGCGACGGTGCTGTTCCATCGCGGCTTCGACCCGCGCGCCGCCATCGCCGATTTCACGCGCGCCAGCATGATGATGGGCGTGCCGACGCACTACACGCGCCTGCTTGCCGAACCGGGCCTGACGCGGGAGACCTGCCACGCCATGCGGCTGTTCGTCTCCGGCTCGGCGCCGCTGCTGGCCGAGACGCACCGGCAGTTCACCGACCGCACCGGCCATGCCATCCTCGAGCGCTACGGCATGACCGAGACGGGCATGATCACCTCCAATCCGCTCGAGGGGGACCGGGTGCCGGGAACGGTGGGCTTCCCCCTGCCCGGCGTCGAGGTCCGCATCGCCTCGCCCGAAGGGCAGGTGGCGGCGGCCGGTACGCCCGGCGTGCTCGAAGTGCGCGGCCCCAACGTCTTCGCCGGCTACTGGCAGATGCCGGAAAAGACCGCCGAGGAGTTCCGCCCCGACCGCTTCTTCATCACCGGCGACATCGCCACGCAGGACGGCGACGGGCGCGTCACGCTGGTCGGCCGCGCCAAGGACCTGATCATCTCGGGCGGCCTCAACATCTATCCCAAGGAGATCGAGGAAGCGATCGACGTGATCCCCGGAGTCGAGGAATCGGCGGTGATCGGCGTCCCGCATGCCGATTTCGGCGAAGGCGTGGTGGCGGTGGTCGTCGCCGGGCCGGACGCCGCCGCGGACCTGCCCGAGACGATCCGACAGGGACTGGAAGGCCGGCTCGCCCGGTTCAAGCAGCCGCGCGCGATCGTCCTCGTTCCCGCGCTGCCGCGCAACGCCATGGGCAAGGTCCAGAAGGCGGCGCTGCGCGAAAGCTGCAAGGACATGTTCGCCGCCACACCCGGCTGACCACCGGCGCGGCTGTCGCAGTCTGGGACGCGGCGCAGGTTGCCATTGCCTGGCCGCCGCAGTCTGTCATGCTGGCAGACCGATGATCCAGAGCCCGACCATCCGCAGCCTTGCCCAGGCCCTCAGGGACGCCGCCCAGTGCGCCGTCACGCTGGTCGCGCTTCTCGCCGGGGTCGGCCTGATCGCGTGGGCGGCGGGACTTGCTTCGCTCGCCGACCTGCCCTGGGCCCTTGTGGGCGTGTTCGCCGGCTCGTTCGTCTCCGCCCTGATCCGCCGCGACACGAAGCGCGCCCGCCGCCGAACCTGAGCGGCCGGTCGACAGGCCCCGTCAGGTGCCCCAGGGCTTGCTGCGGGCGTGTTCCGAGGTCACGACCTTGACCGACATCCTGCCGATGCGCGGGATCTCGATCGTCATCGTCTCGCCGGGCTGCACCGGGCCGACGTCGGCGGCGCCCGACAGGATCAGGTCGCCCGGGTAGAGCGTCATCGCGGTCGAGGCGAAGGCGATCATCTCGGCCGGGCTGCCGGTTAGGTCGGCGAAGCTGCGCTCGCCGCGCAGATCGTCGTCCACCCAGAACCTGTAGGACAGCGCGGACGGGTCGGGAATCTCGTCGGCGGTGACCAGCCAGGGGCCGATCGTGCCATAGGTGTCGAACGACTTGCAGAAAGCCCAATCCTCGCGCTCGGGCTTGAGCGTGGTATCGAAGGCGCAGGCATAGCCGGCGACATAATCCAGCGCCTCGTCCTGCCCGACCGCGCCGTCCGTCTGCCTGCCGATCACGATGGCCAGCTCGGGCTCGTGCACGGTCGTGCGGTCGGGCCAGCGGATCTGCACGCCCGCGCCGGGTCCGGCGAGCGCGGTGGGCGCCTTGCCCATAAAGCCGATCATGCCGAACGGCGCGCCCATGTGCTTCCAGTTGCCAGCGCCGCAGACGAACTTGCCGGGGTTCGCGACCGGCGAGAGCAGGCTGACCGCGTCAAGCGCGATCGCCGGCGCACTCCCCGCCAGCTCGGCCATGCGCGGGCGCAGGCCGGCGAGGTTGGCGATAAGCTGGTCGCCCGGCGGCACCGGCCAGCGCAGCGGCGGCAGCGCCTCGGCCGCGCCGGTCACATCGTGCACGCCGTCGTCCTCGACGACACCCAGGCGCGGGGTGGCGGCGCTGTCGTCCCTGAGCGTGAAGCGGCAGATCTTCATGGCATGTTCCTCGGCTGTCCTCTCCCGGTTCCGGCAGGCATATCAGCAGCGCGCGGCCGAACGCCAGCGGCGCGGCGCACGATCGGACGCGCGGTGCGCACGGCTGGATGCCCTGCCGGCCTTGCCGGACTATGATCCACCGAGGATCATAAGGTTTGACACGCCTGCCGCTTTGTCCCAAACCTGCGCGGCACGGCCCAGGGAGACCCCATGCGCACCGACTACGCCACCGTCGATTTCTACACCGACACCTCGCTGGTCGAGGACCCGCATTCCTATTTCGACTACCTGCGCGCGCAGAACCCGGTGACGCGGCTGCCCTACCGCAACGTCGTCGCCGTGACGGGGTACGAGGAGACCATCCAGGTCATGCTCGACACCGAGCATTTCTCATCGGTCAACGCGGTCAACGGGCCGCTCACCGCCATGCCGTTCGAGCCGCAGGGCGACGACATCACCGAGCAGGTCCGGGGCGCGCGCGGCCAGATCGCCTATTCCGACCAGGTGGTGACGCAGGACGGCGCGCGCCATGCCGACTTGCGCTCGATCCTCTCGACGCTGTTCACCCCCAGCCGGCTCAAGGCGCTGGAGCCGAGCCTGCGGGCGACGGCGGACACGCTGATCGACGAGTTCGCCGGCGACGGAAAGGTCGATCTCGTCGCCCAGTACGGCGGGCCTTACGCGACGCTGGTGATCGCCGGCCTGCTCGGCGTGCCCGAGGCCGACCGCAAGCTGTTCCGCAAGTATCTGGCGAACGCCATCCCCGCCGAGATCGGCGGCGGCGAGGTGGACCTCGCCAACAGCGGTTTCGCCAAGATCGGCAAGCACATCTTCGGCTACATGACCAAGCGCCGGCTGCTCAACAAGCCGCCGATCCGCGCCCTGCGCAAGCTGTTCGGCCGCGACGACAGCGACGAGATCCTGACCGAGCTGGCGCTGGCCCGCTTCCCCGACGGCTCGCAGCCCTCGCTGATGGACGTGACCGCGCTCGGCGCGTTCCTGTTCGGCGCCGGGCAGGACACGACCAACCGGCTTCTCGCCAACGGCATGCGCATCATCGCCGAACGGCCCGACATCCAGGCCGAGCTGCGCGCCGACTCCCGGCGCATCCCCGCCTTCCTCGAGGAACTGCTGCGCTACGAAGGCTCGGTGAAGAGCGGCGGACGCCTGTGCGTCAAGACGACCGTTCTGGGCGGCGTCGAGATCAAGGCGGGGACCACGATCCTCCTGTCGCACATGGCGGCGAACCGAGACGGGCGGCGCTTCGAGGACCCGCACCACTTCGACATGAACCGCCCCCGGGCCAAGGAGCATCTCGCCTTCGGCCGCGGCGCGCACACCTGCATCGGCGCCCCGCTCGCCCGCAAGGAAGTGACGATCAGCATCGAGCGGCTGCTCGCGCGGATGGACAACATCCGGCTGGACGAGGCCTTCCACGGGCCGGACGAGGCGCGGCATTTCGACTATGAACCCACCTATATCCTGCGCGCGCTCAAGAGCCTGCACCTGAAGTTCGACCCGATCTGAGGCAGCCCTCCCCCAGCCAAGCTGGGGGAGGAATTGTCTGTCACCCGGCCATGTCGGTTTCGCATTCCACGACCGTGGCGATGCGCATGGTCGGGCGATGGAAGAACCTGGCCTCGTCCTCCACCACCTCGTCGGGCATGACCGTCGTGGTGATGTATTGCAGCGTGCCCTTGTAGTTCTCCTCGTCGTCGAACCACATCTCGCTGATCACGTCATAGGGCAGCTCCTCGCATGTGCCGCTCTCGGCATGCGGCTGCGGTTCCAGATAGCGGCGGAAATAGCGGGCGATGCCCGACATGTAGGGCCGGCAGAGCGGCACGTGGTGGTTCTCGTAATAGTCGCGGAAGTCCGCCATGCTCATGCCGGGCTTGCGCTTCATCAGCAGCAGGATCTTCCAGTAGGTCTTGTCCGCCATCTCGTCCTCCCTCACTTCGCGAGCATGCGCGCCCTGAGCTGCGCGATCTCCTGCGGGCCGACGCCCAGCGCGGTCTGCAGATAGCCCTCGACCGAACCATAATCCTGCCGGATCTGCGCGAAGGCGGTGTCGAGATAGCTGCCGTCGACGCCGATCAGCGGCGCGGCGACCTGGGGCGACAGCTTGACCGGCGCGGCGGAAAGGCTGCTCTGCAGGGTCTCCATGCCGGGCGCCCCATTGCTCAGCAGGAAGTCCTGCCGCACCGTCTCGTAGGGCACGCCGAGCGCGGTCAGCACCAGCGCGGCGGCCACGCCGGTGCGGTCCTTGCCGGCGGTGCAGTTGACCACCACCGGGCCGGTGCCGGCGCCCAGCCGGGCGAACAGCTCGCGATAGGCCGGCGCCTGCTCGCGCGGGAGCGTCTGGTAGACGTGGCGCATCATCGCCAGCATCGCATCGGCGGTGAGCTTGGCGGGATCGGAAAACAGGTGGCCCACATCGCCCAGCGACATGCCGTAGTCGCGCGTCCAGTAGCCCGGCCCCACCGCCTCGCGCAGATTCACCGTGTCGCGGGAACGCTCCTCGGTGGTCCGCAGGTCAATGACCGAGGCGACGTGCAGCCCGCGCAGGCTTGCCTGCCCGTCCGGCGTGAGGCTGCCGAGCGAGCCCGAACGGTAGAGCACGCCCGGCTTGACCAGGTGCCCGTCCGCCGTGCGGTAGCCGCCGACATCGCGGAAGTTGCGCCCGCCCTCCAGCAGGACGAAGCGGCTATCGGCCGCCTGCGCGGGCGCGGTGGCGTGGGCATGGGCGTGGGCATGGCCGTGAGCGTGAACCGCAACCGGCGCGGTCATCGTCAGAAGCGACAGGGCGATGGCGGTACGAAGCATGGGCATGTCCTTTGCTTGTGAAGACTAACCGATCTTGGGCACGTCGCGCGACTTGGGCATCAGCAGGAACAGGAAGCTGCCGACCATAATCGAGCCCGCGATAACCCAGAGGAACGGCTCGAAGCTGTCGAACCGGCTCAGCGTGTAGCTGACGCCGAGAGCGCCCGTGGCCGAGGCGAGGAACGCGCAGGTCGTCAGCAGGCCGAGCGTCGTGTTGTAGATGCGCACCTTGAAATAGCGCGCGACGAGGAAGGGGATGATATCGCTTTCCGCGCCCACCGACAGCCCGACGAGGAACATCGCGATGGCGATGACGCCCTCTCCATCGAAATGGCTGCCGAGCATGAGGAAACCGATCGCCGGCAGGAACATCGAGACGAACGTGACGATCGGCGTCGGGAACCGGTCGAGCGCGAGGCCGCAGGCGATGCGGCCGACGATCGTGCCGAAGGCATAGACCGAGGCGATGTTCGCCGCCGTCTGGATCGTCAGGCCCTGGTCGATCAGCATCAGGTTCATCTGCGAGGAATGGAGCTGCGTCTGCAGCAGGCAGAGGAACATGGCGACGAGGATCAGCCAGAACAGCGGGCTGCGCAGGATGATCTGGTAGTCCCCCCGCTTCGCCTCCCGCAGCGGCGCGCCTGCTTCCGCCTTCGGCGCGGGCGCGGGTTCGGGTGCAGGTTCGGACGCAGGTTCGGGCGCGGGCTGCCGGGGGGGCAGCATGAGAATCGCGGTGATGCCGCAGACGAAGCAGAAGCTGCCGAGCGCGGCGAAGGACATGCGCCAGCCGATCTCCTCGATCATCATGTTGAGCAGCGGGATCAGCGGCACCGCCAGCACCGCCGGCGCGCAGTTGACGATGGTGAGCGCAAGGCCCTGCGCCCGCTCGAAATTCTCGGCGACGACGCGGGTGTAGACCAGCGGCCCGGTCATGCTGGCGAAGATCAGCACCGCCGTGAACAGCAGGAGGTACAGTTCGAAGCTGCCCGTCATCAGGCTGTAGCCGATGAAGCCCGGCAGGATCAGCAGCGTGCCGGTCAGCGCCACGCGCCGGACGCCGAGCTTGTCCGTCACCCGGCCGATCAGCGGCAGGAACGGCAGCGTCGCCAGCATGGTGATGCCGATCAGCGCGAACTGCGCGCGCGACCAGCCGAACGCCTCGATCAGGTGCGGCGCGAAGACGCTGTTGGTGTAGGCGAACAGCGGCAGGCTGGTGCCCACCCCCAAGCTCGCGGCCGCCAGCGGACGGGCGTTCCGGCGCAACTCACCCAGATAACTCAAGCGGCTCTCCCAAACTTCGTTCTCGGCCGCATTCCCGGGCTCGTGCGCCGCTTGTCGACAAAGAATGCGCCGTTGTCGAGAGGCAGCTTTTCACCGATAGCTGCCCGACGGCAACGAAACGGGAGACGGCGATGGCCAGCGCGTTCATTCTTACCGCGGCGGAAGGCGGCGTGTTCACCGTCACAATCGACCGGCCGGCCAAGCTGAACGCGCTGCTGCCCGAGATGCACCTGGCGCTGGCCGAGGCCTTCGACCGCTTCGCCGCCGACGAGGCGCTGCGGGTCTGCGTGGTGAGGGGCGCCGGCGGGCGGGCATTCTGCGCCGGCAGCGACCTGACCGCGTTCAGCACGGACGGCGCCAACCCCTACCCCGCCACCGGTTATGCCGGCCTTGCCCAGCGGCATGACCTGACCAAGCCGGTGATCGCGGCGGTGGACGGGCTGTGCCTGGGCGGCGGCTTCGAGCTGGCGCTGGCCTGCGACATGATCGTCGCCTCGGACAAGGCCGTGTTCGGCCTGCCCGAGCCGAAGGTGGGCCTGATCGCGATCGGCGGCGGCATTCACCGGCTGGTGCGGCAGGCCGGCCTCAAGCGCGCGATGGGCCCGCTGCTGACGGGACGCAACATCACCGCGCCGGAAGGCCTGGCGATGGGCTTCGTCAGCGAGATCGCCGCGTCCGACGCGCTCGACGCGGCGGTGGCCGCGCTCTGCCGCCAGATCGCCGCCAACGCGCCGCTCGCCGTGCGGCTGACCAAGGAACTGGCGATGTGGGGCCTCGACCAGCCGACGCTGGCCGACGCGCTCGACGGCCAGGCGGAACACCCCGCCTTCCGCCGCTGGCTGGCCTCCGAGGACACGCGCGAGGGCCCCCGCGCCTTCGCCGAGAAGCGCCAGCCGGAATGGCAGGGCCGATAATCCTCACCGCCACGCGAACCGCATACGGCATCCGCGCGCCGCAAAAGCGCAAAGCACCTCGTCCCGGGCTCGGCCCGGGACCGCCAGCCTCGTCGATGCGAGGTTCAGCCCGGCCGCTGGCGGCCCCGGATCGAGTCCGGGACGATACGCATTCGTGCCGGGGAGGATTTTCAGCCCAGTCCGGGCCGCATGACCTCTGCCGCCGCCAGCCCGGCGGTTGACGCGGTTGATACTGTCCTGGCGCGGAACGAGAGGGCGCGGGCGTCGCAGCGGTCGACCGCGACGCAGGCGCGGTCGAACCAGGCGCTCCATTCGCATTCGGCCGCGATGCAGGCGGCCTCGACGGCGGCTTCGATCGCGGCGGCGCGCGCGTCCTGCCCGGCCCTGGAGCGCTCGCTCGGCAGCTCCGCGCGCCTGGCCTCGCGCGCTTCAAAGCCGGCCTCGGCCGCATGCTGTTCCAGCGTGCGCGGCAGATACGGGTCCTCGCCCGCCATCGCCTCGGGCGGCGCCTCGCCGGCGATCAGCGCCAGCAGCTCGTCGAACCGGTCCGCGTCACCGTTCGCGTCACCGGCCGCGTTGTCGGCCGCCGCCGCATCTTCGGCGAGCCGGTCCAGCCGCGCCATGTGCGCCAGCAGCAGCCGCGCGTCATAGCGCCGCCGCACGCCGACCTGCTCGCCGCGATAGAAGATCGGCTCCTCGACGCCGTCGAGCGCGCGGTCCGCCAGCACCTGCGCGGAATGGTCGCGCGCCAGCAGCACCGCCGCCCGCCAGGCGCGCGCGAACAGCGTATCGCGCCGCCGCAGCTTGTAGGCCGACTGCGGCGAAAGCCCACATCCCGCCGCGCTGGCGCGCACGTTGCCGCATTCGGCCAGTCGCGACAGGAAGCGCACGCGGCGCTCCTCCGTCCAGCCGGCGATCTGGGCGTGGCCTTCACAGGCGGCGAAATCGATGGTGGGAAGTTCCATGACTGCTCCTTCAACGAGAACAAACAGGGAACTTTATCAGGGGAACGGGGTGTAGGAAAGAACCGGGCAGGCTGGCGGACGGGGGATGATGATGATGCCCCCTACCCGTCCGCCCTACGAAGGGATTATGGCAAACACCGCATCCGCTCAGCCTGAGCGGGATTGGGAGTGGCTGGGAGGAGATTACCTTGCCACCGCCTCACATGCCCAGTTTGCGGTGGTCCCAGCTTATCACCCGGTCCGGCCGCACCGAGACGACCACGCGCTTTTCCACCATTGACGCGGCGATCGTGGCGACCTCGGCGTCGCTCAATCCGCGATGGTTGCGCGCGACGATGACCTGCATCAGCCGCAGCAGGTCCTCGCCGCCGTCGACGATCTCCGCCCGGCCCTGCACCGAGACGCCGCGCAGCTGGTCATAGCTGGTGCCCTGCTCGGCCAGCAGCGCGACGCGCGGGTCGCGGCGCAAGTTCACCACCTTCTGCGACTTGCCGTAAGTCTCGAACAGGAAGGCGCCGTCCAGACGGGCGAACCAGACCGTGGTAAGATGCGGCGCGCCGGTCCTGTCGAGCGTCGCCACCTGCAGGCTCCGGCATTCGTCCAGCAACGCGGCGATCTCCGCCTCGGTCATCCGGATCGCGTCGCGCATCTTGGCCACCAGGGTCCGTCCTCTATACCAGTAGCTTAGAGAACAGACCTTAGGTGATCGCCTTCAGGAAATCGAGCCGTCCCTGCGCTGCCTCCTCGCGCAGCGAGACGAGGTCGAGCTGGAACTCGATCTCCTCCAGCGGCGTCTGCACTTTCGGGTTGCCCGTCCAGTAGACCACCCGGCACACGCGCCGGGCAATGCGCCAGCCGGCGGGCGTGCGCACCAGCCGGTCGTCGTAATAGCCGGTGCCGTCCCACACCGGCGGATCGCCCGCGGCGTGGCGGATCAGCCGCCAGGCGCCATAAGTGTGCGCATGGGCGGTGTCGCCGTCGATCGCGACGAGGTGGTTGGTCATCACGTGCTGCGTCGCGTCGAACAGCTCGTGGAACGATCCGAAGTCCGCCTTGAACCGTTCCCGGTCGGTCCAGTGCGAGGTGGGGCCATAGTCGGCGTCGACATCGGCGGTGAAGATGCGGTCGAACAGGTCCCAGCGCTGCGTGTCCATGGCCAGGCCATAGAGGTTGACGAGCTGGATGATATCCTCGCGGTCGGCCATTGCCCTCTCCCTTGTGCGTCGTCCCGGGCTCGACCCGGGACCGCTGGCCTCATCGATGGAACCTCGCGCCGATGAGGCCAGCGGTCCCGGCTTTCGCCGGGACGACGTTTCCTACACCGGCAGGCTGACTTCGGCCGTGCCCTTGAGGATCGTGTCGCCGTTCTGCGTGGTCATGCGCGTCTGCACCTTGACCACCGGCATGCCGTAGGCGGACTGGTCGATCTTCTCCACCACTTCGCCGTCCACATAGGTCACGTCGCCCTCGAAGGCGGGGCTGCGGAACTGCGTGACCGAGTGCCAGATATAGCCCTCGTGCCCGGCCCAATAGGCAACCGTGTCGACATGCCAGGCGTTCATCGACGAGCCGTAGCCGTAGACGCCGCCCATGCCGACCTTCTCGCCCTTCTCGTCGTTGATGTGGCCCGAGGACGGGCCGTGGTGCAGGCCGTCGCCCTGGCGCGGGTCGATCCGCCTCGCCTCGTGGTCGTACGTCATGTCGGAGGCGAAGCCGGCATCTTCCTTGGCGGGATCGTAGACGCCTTCGGGCACGTTCCAGCGCCAGGTGCCCCAGATGTTCTGCCGGTGGGCGCGGCATTCGAGCGCGAAGGACACGCGGCTGTGCGGGCCGATCACGCGGCGCGGCAGCTTGTCGCCCACCTTGACCTCGGCATAGCGCGGCGAGACGCCATCGCGGTTCGAGAGGATCCAGGCGAGGCGCACGCGCTCCACCTCTTCCAGCTCGCTGCGGGTCCACAGCTTGGGCGGCCGGTTGCCCTTGTCATAGACCTTGCGCTTGGCCGCTTCCTCCACGAGGTAGCGGATCGAGGTCGCGCGCTCCTTGGCGATCAGCGTACCGTGCTGGTTGCGGTGCACGGTGTCGCCGTCGGCGAACATCGTCGGGCCGGCGAAGGCGGTGTCCGTCACCTTGTAGCCGGCAAAGGTGCGTTCCTGGAACAGCTTGTCGCCGGGGCGGACGGGGCTGCCGTAGAACCACCACTCCTCGCCCGCAAAGATCAGGTGGCTGCCGGGAATCTTGCCGACGCACGAAGGGTGGCAGCCGTGGCCATAGTCCATCGCGACGGTGAAGCTCTGCGGCGCGACGATACCGCCGAACTTCGACTTCGCGGCGAATTCCTGGTCCCAGTGCAGCGGGTTGGCATAGTCCATCGCCTGCACCCAGCGGCGGATGTCGGTGGCGTTGCACGGGTCCCACATCTCGGCAAAGACGATGGGCTTGCCGATCCACTTGTCGACGTCGCTGGTATCCAGCGTGACGGTGCCTTCGGCCATGCAATCCTCCTCTTGCGCAATCCGGCGGATACGTTCATCGCCTGTTTCACGCGCCGCGCCAAGCCGCGCGGCAGATGGCGCAAGCTGATCGGCAATAGCCGCAGGCGCCCGGCCCCGCTCCGGGCGGCGCGCTGGAGAAGGAGAGGCACCATGGCCACGGCAGCAAGGATCGACGGCACGGGCGTCGGCAATACCGCAAGCGACGAATACGTCTGGCAGATGCGCTGCGAACTGGCGGCGGCCTACCGGCTGGTGGCGCTGTTCGGCTGGGACGACCACATCGCCACGCACCTGTCGATGCGGCTGCCCGACGGCACGTTCCTGCTCAACCCCTTCGGCCTGATGTTCGACGAGATCACGGCGTCGAGCCTGATGCGGCTCGACATGGACGGCAACCTCGTCGAGCCCTGCGACCTGCCGATCAACCCGGCCGGCTTCAACATCCACGCCGGGCTGCTGGGCGCGCGGGACGACGCCCGCAGCGTGATGCACCTCCACAGCCGCGACGGGGTGGCCGTCTCCGCGTTGAAGGAAGGCCTGCTGCCGCTGAGCCAGAACGCGCTCAACGTCTGGCACGATGTCGCCTACCACGAATTCGAGGGCGTCGCGACCGCCGAGGACGAGCGCGCGCGGCTGGCGGCGGACCTGGGCGGCAAGCATCTGATGATCCTGCGCAACCACGGCACGCTGACCGTGGGCCGCTCGATCGCCTCCGCCTTCGCGCGGCTCTACATGCTCGAATGGGCCTGCACCACGCAGGTGCGCACGCTGGCGATGGGCCGCGAGCTGCAGCTCCCGACGCAGGAGGTGCAGGACAAGCAGGGCGCGATGCTCGCCCCCGACTGGGTCAACGGCTTCGCCGAACAGCGCTTCTGGCCGGCGATGCTGCGCAAGGCCCAACGCGAATGCGCCGGATTCGACGTGTAGCGCCTCCTCGCCCTCCCCTTTCGGGGCAGGATCACTATATTCGCTGCCATGGCCCGTCATCCGCATCACGAGAACCCGAACCCCTCCTCCGCCGAGGTCCACGCCCACGCCGCCGCCGCGCGCGCCCGCAAGCGGGCCGAGGCGGAAGCGATCGGGATCGACGCCGACTTCGTTTCACGGCTGGTCGACACCTTCTACGCCAGCATCCGCGCGGACGAACTGCTCGGCCCGATCTTCGCCGAGCGGATCACCGACTGGTCCGTGCATCTCGACCGGATGAAGGGCTTCTGGCGCTCGATCCTGCACAACAGCGGCGAGTTCGCCGGCAACCCGATGGCCAAGCATCTCGCCATCCCCGGGCTGGAGGAACGCCACTTCGCGCAGTGGCTCGAGCTATTCTACGCCACGCTGCGCGAGCTGGAGCGCCACCCCGCGGCGACGCGCCTGGTCGGGATGCGCGCGCGGATGATCGCCGACAGCCTGCTGACGGGCATCGCCACGCGCGAGACCGGCATCGGCGGGTTCCGCGCCGGCGCCGACCTCCCTCACGTCTGAGCCCCGCGCACCAAGCGCACGTCCGAGGTTGCGCGGTCCGGCCGCGGCGGGCATGAGGCGCGCGACACCTTATTCCGGGAGAGCGTGGATGGACCTCGAAGTGGCGATGCTGCAGGCCAAGGACGGCGATGCCGCCGGCCTTATCAAGGCGATGAACGAAAGCGGCAGCGCCGCGCTGCTCTCGGCCCCCGGCTGCCGCTCCGTCAGGGTCCTGCCGGGCGTCGAGAACCCCGGCACCGTGCTGTTCCTCGTCGAATGGGATTCGGCCGAGGCGCACGCCGCCGCCAAGTCCAGCCCTGGCTTCGCCAAATTCATCGAGGTCGCCAGCCCGTACTTCGGCGGCGGCGGCTCGATGCAGCACTTCCGCGTCGACTGAGCACGGCCGGCGCCCCGATCAGCCTCTAGCCGGGATTCGCCATGCCCTTGCGCGCCGCCTCGTTGAGATGGGCGAAGCGCGGCATCGAAAAGCCGCCCTTTCCGGCCGACTGCGGCCCCAGCGGATATTGCCCGGCCGGCAGCGCGCCCAGCGGCATGCCCGCCGCCGCCAGCATGTAGGGCGACACGCGATTGCGGGTGACGAGGCCGCCGGCGCCGTCGTCGACCAGGTTCTGCTCGAACTGCAGGCCCTGCATCGTCCCGCGCGAGCGGCGCACGCTCGCCACCGCAAGCTGCCCCTCGCCGAAGTCGACGACGAATTCGGTGCCCTTCGGCACGTCCAGCAGCCCCTCGACCAGGCAGCCGCTGCTCGATAGATTGCGCATGGTCACGTCGTAGCGGTGATCCTCGTGGATCAGCCCGACCTTGCGCAGCACCGTCCTGCGGTCCGAACGCGCCCGGGCCGGCCCCTGCGGCTCGATCACCCAGTCGCCGCTTTCCATCGCGGCCTGCGCCGCCTGCGCCGAGATCGCCTGGGAATAGATGAAGCCCTGGATCTGGCTGACCTTGAGCCCGCGCATCAGGTCCAGCTCGTCGTGCGCTTCGATGCCCTCGGCCGTGGTGTCCATGTCCAGCGCTTCGGCCAGGCTGACGATGGCCTTGATGATCGCCGCGTTGCGGTTGGCCGGCTCGGTCACGCCGCGGATGAAGCTCTGGTCGATCTTGATCTTGTCGAACGGCGCCTTGCGCAGATAGCCGAGCGAGGAATAGCCGGTGCCGAAGTCGTCCAGCGCCAGCCGCACGCCGATCCCCTTCAGCGCGGCGAACATCTCGTCCGTCGAATCGCTGTCGTTCAGAAAGATCGATTCGGTCAGCTCCAGCTCCAGGCGCTCGGGCGGCAGGCCCGAGGCGGCCAGCGCCTGCGCCACCAGCGCGGGCAGGTTCCGGTTGGCGAACTGCGCCGGCGAAACGTTGACCGAAACCTTGACGTTGCCGGGCCACTGCGCGGCCTCGTCGCACGCGCGGCGCAGCGCCCATTCGCCAAGCTGGCCGATCTGGTTGCTTTCCTCGGCGACGGGAATGAACAGCGCCGGCGAGATCGCGCCGAGCACGGGATGCTGCCAGCGCATCACCGCCTCCATCGCCACGACCCTGTTGGTGCGGGTACAGACCAGCGGCTGGTAGTTGAGCGCGATCTGGCCCTCGGCCAGCGCGTCGCGCAAGTCATCCTCGATCCGCCGGCGGGTCTCGGCCTCGTTGTGCAGCTCGATCGAATAGAAGCGGAACTGGCTGCGCCCGCCGCCCTTGGCCGCATAGAGCGCAAGGTCCGTGTTGCGGATCAGCTCGTCGCTGGTGATACCGTCGTAAGGCGCGATGGCGATGCCCACCGAGACGCCGATGACGCAGCGCGCGCCTTCCAGCGAATAGGGTTGCGAGACGATCTGGATGATCTTCCGGGCAATCTCGCCCAGTTCGCCGCGGTCGTCGATATCGGGCAGGATCACCTGGAACTCGTCGCCGCCCAGCCGGCCCAGCTCGCAACCCTTGCGGATCACGCGGCCGATCCGGTCGGCGACCTGCTTGAGCAGTTCGTCGCCGGCGGGATGGCCCAGCGTGTCGTTGACCTGCTTGAACCGGTCGAGATCGAGCATCATCACCGCGCAGCTGCGCTTGGCCTGCTTGAAGGCGGCAAGCGTATTGTCGAGGTGGTTCGATATGCGCAGGCGGTTGGAAAGCCCGGTCAGCGAATCGTACATCGCCAGCCGTTCGGCGTCGCGCTGGCTGCGGCGACGTTCGGTGATGTCGGCGCCGTTGCCGCGAAAGCCGGCGAAGTCGCCCGCCGCGTCATGGTGCGGCCGGCCCGAGATCGACCACCACAGCTCCTCGCGCCCCACCGCCGCGCGCACCGAAAGGTCGGCGAAGGTCTTGCGCTTGCCCAGGATCACCGGCAGCGTGCGTTCGACCGGGATGTGATCGTCGGTTTCGGGCAGGAACAGGCTGTTGAACGGCTGGCCGATCAGATCGCCGCGCGTCTTGCCCAGCCGCTGTGCGAGGCATTCGGAAATATAGTCGATCCGCCCGCCGGCATCGGTCGACCAGAACCAGCCCTGCCCCGACTGCTCGTAGTCGCGCAGAAGCTGGAGCGCCTGCCGCAGTTCGGCCTGGGAAGACCTGGCGCCATCGCCGCGCAGCCTCGCAAGCCCGAAGTTTGCCAATCCCGCCAAGTCGTGATCCCGTTTCGCCGCTCGGACTTCTACGGCGGCAATGGTTTAGGAACGGCTAACCGCCACCCGATTCACCGGGTGGCGCGGCGGATGTCCGGGGCATCGCCGGCCGGCGGGGCGGCAATGGCCGGCACGGGCGGCCGCATGCGGCGCGGCGTATCGATGACGAGCGGCGCGGCGAACTGCACGCCGATGCGGTCGCCGTCGCGCCACCGCACCGTCGCGGGAATCGCCTGTCCTTCCTCGACATGCACGGTCACGCTCGCGCCCGGCTGGACCGGGCCCGGCGCCTCGACCATCGCCCCGCTGACCGTGATGTTGCGCACCAGGGCCTCGTGGCGCTCGCCGTCCGCTTCGAGCACGATCTTGCGCAGGATCGCGTTGCGCGGCGCGCGCAGCGCGTGCGATCCGGCGGTCCCCGCGTCCAGCCCGCGCGCAAGCCGCGCGACGGCGTCGGCCAGCGGCATCGGCGGTTCGTAGATATAGCCCTGGACGTGGCTGCAGCCGAGCGCCCGGACCAGTTCGAGTTCTTCCAGCGTCTCGACGCCCTCGGCCGTCGTCTCCATGTCGAGCGCTTCGCCCAGCCCGACGATCGAGGCCAGGATGGGGCCGTTGCGGCTGCCCGGCGCGGTCGCCCCGCGCAACAGGCTCTGGTCGATCTTGATGCGATCGAACGGCGCCGTATCGAGATAGCCGATCGACGCATAGCCGGTGCCGAAATCGTCCAGCGCCAGCCGCACGCCGATCCGCTTCAGCGCGGCGAAGGTCGCCTCGGTCGAGGTGTCCTCGCTGAGGAACACGCGCTCGGTGATCTCCAGCTCGAGGCGCGAGGGCGCGACCTGGGCCGAAGCCAGCGCGCTGGTGACGATCGCCGGCAGAGCCGGATTGGCGAACTGCAGCGGCGAGAGATTGACCGCGACCGAGACCGATTCCGGCCAGTTGGCCAGATCCCGGCAGGCGGTGCGCAGCGCCCATTCGCCGATCGGCGCGATCAGCCCCGCCTCTTCGGCAAGTGGCACGAACCTGGCCGGCGACAGCGTGCCGAGCCGTGGATGCGTCCAGCGCAGCAGCGCCTCGAAGCCCGTGATGGTTTCGCTGACCGTGTGGACGATGGGCTGGTACCACAGCTCGAGCCCGCCGGTGGCCACCGCCTCGCGCAGATCGCGCTCCAACTGGCGCCGCTCCTCGGCATCGCCGTGCAGATCGGGAACGTAGAAGCGATAGAGGCCGCGCCCCGCCTTCTTGGCGGCATAGAGCGCAAGATCGGCGTTGCGGATAAGCGCCTGGGACGTGACGCCGTCGTCGGGCGCGAGCGCGATGCCGACCGAGGCCCCGATCACGGCGCGCTTGTCGTCCAGCGGGTAGACCTGCGACAGGCTGGACAGGATCGTCCCCGCCAGCTCGCCGAGAACCTCCCGTTCGTGCGCGCCCGGCAGGATCACCTGGAACTCGTCGCCACCGATCCGGCCGATGCGCCCCATGCCGCCGACCGCGCCGCGCAGCCGCTCCGCCACCTGCTTGAGCACGTCGTCGCCGGCGGGATGGCCCAGCGTGTCGTTAACCTGCTTGAACCGGTCGAGGTCGATCAGCAGGACGGCGCACTTGCGCTGCGCCTCGTCCGGCGCGTTGAGAATCGTCTCCAGCGACTGCGACATCTGCAGGCGGTTGGCCGCGCCGGTCAGCGAATCGTAGTGCGCCAGGCGCGAGCTGCGCTCCTGCGAGCGGCGGCGCTCGCTCTGGTCCCAGCCGAAGCCGCGAAAGCCGAGATAGGCGCCGCAACCGTCGAGGATCGGCGAACCCGAGATCGACCACCAGCGCTCTTTCCCCTCCGCGGCGACGCTCACCACGATGTCGCGGAACCCGGCGCGCGCGGAAAAGTGGAAGTTGAGGGAGGTCGCCGCGCTTTCGTGGCCGGTTATGTCATCGCCGAACAGCTCCACGAAAGGCCTGCCCCGCAGCGCCTCGACCGGGCAGCCGAAAACATCGCCCAGGCTGGGGGACAGATAGGTGATCCGCCCGCTGGCGTCGGTTTCCCAGAACCAGCCCTGGCCCGTCCTTTCGTAGTCGACCAGGATGTCGAACGCACGCTGGTGCACGCGTTGCTGTTCCTGCCGCCTGGCCATCGCCTGCCGATAGCTCACCATCTGGCGCCACGCCATGAGCGTGCCGCCGACCGTGCCGATGGCGAGAATGCACCAGCCCTGCCAGGCGCCGGCACCCGCGACCAGCGGTAGCCACACCGCGGCCAGCGCCGTCAGCATCGCCGGCGAACGGCGCGCGAGCAGCAGCGATGCGGCGGTGGCCGCCAGCCCGGCCATGCCGACCGCGCCGATCCAGAACGGCTCACCCTGCTGGCGCGCCCAGTTCGCCGCGGCGGCACCGTAGAGCAGCATCGGCAACCCCACGCCCAGCAGCATGACGACGGCCCGCTGCCCGGCATTGCGTGCCGTCTCGCGTTCCAGCCGGGCAAAGACCTTCGCCGACACGCCGATCAGCATGGCCACGAGCACGGCGAGCACGGCCGCAGCCACCGGCAACGCGCGCGCGGAGGCATACGCGGGCACCAGGCCGGCGGCCATGACCGGCGCGATGAACGCCCAGTAGCCGGGAATGTGAAACACCCGATTCGGCACGTAGGCTGCCGCCGATGGAGCCGCGGCCGATGGCACGCGCGGCGGCGCATGCGCGGCGTTGCGCTCCTGGGTTCCGGTCTCGACAGACATGCTGTCGCCATGCACCGGCCGCACTTGCGAAACGGTTAAGTGCCATCGCCCCTTCCCTCGCCGCCGCGAGTGCTGCTAGCGTAAGCCCGTGACCGGCGGACGACCGGCCTTAACGTTTGAAAAACTGGGAGATGACGGGTGCTGCAGATCGCGATCATCGGATCGGGCCCGGCGGGCTACTATACGGCGGAAGCGGCCCAGAAGCAGTGGGGCAGCGACGTGCGCGTCGATATCTTCGACAGCCTGCCCGTGCCCTACGGCCTGATCCGCTTCGGCGTGGCGCCGGACCACCAGTCGATCAAGGGCGTCTCGCGCCGCTACGAGGCGACCTCGCAATCGGACAACGTCCGCTTCATCGGCAACGTCACCGTCGGCCGCGACGTCAGCATCGGAGAGCTGCAGGAGCTGTACGACGCGGTCGTCCTCGCCACCGGCGCGCCGCATGACAAGAAGGCCGGGATCGCCGGCGAGGACCTGCCCAACGTGTTCGGCAGCGCCGCTTTCGTCGGCTGGTACAACGGCCATCCGGGCTTCACGCAGCTCGACCCCGACCTGTCGGGCGGCAACGCGGTGGTGATCGGCAACGGCAACGTCGCGCTCGACGTGGTGCGCATCCTCGCCAAGACCCGCGACGAGTTCCACGGCAGCGACATCGTCAACCACGCACTCGACAGGCTCGACCATTCGCGCATCCGCAAGATCACCGTGCTCGGCCGGCGCGGGCCGCACCAGATCGCCATGACGCCCAAGGAACTGGGCGAACTCGGCCATCTCGGGCGCGCCTGCCCCAGCGTCGATCCGGCGGACCTCCCGCCCGAGGCCGAGGACGCCGCGCTCGACCCCGGCCAGCGCAAGTCGGTTACGCTGCTGCGCGGTTTCGCGGCGATCCCGCCGGCCGAGCGCGAAGGCAAGCCGATCGAGGTCGAGTTCGACTTCTTCGCCGCGCCCAAGGCGATCCTCGGCGACGGTCGGATAACCGGCGTCGAGGTGGAGCGGACCCGGCTGGAAGGCGGCAAGGCGGTCGGCACCGGCGAGCGCTACACCGTTCCCGCCGATCTCGCGGTCATCTGCATCGGCTACCAGACCTCGCCCATCCCCGACGTGCCGTTCGACGAGCGCGCCGGCCGCTTCGCCAACGAGGAGGGCCGCATCCGGCCAGGGCTCTACTGCGTCGGCTGGGCCCGCCGGGGCCCCACCGGGACGATCGGCACCAACCGCCCGGACGGCTTCGCGGTGATCGAGAAGATCGCCGAGGATGTCGGCGGCGGGGCCGGCAAGGCGGGCGGCGAAGGCTTCGACCGGCTCGCCGCCGAACGCAACCTCGCGGTCATGGCGTTCGACGACTGGCGTCGGATCGACGAGGCCGAAGTCGCCCGCGCCCGCGAAGGCGCCCCGCGTGAGAAGTTCATCGCCGTCGAGGACATGATCGCCGCGGCACGCCCCTGACCCCGCGCGCCGGGCGGCTCCCGAAAAAGACCGTCCGACAAAAACCGACGAACAAAAACAAAAGGCGGGCCACGGCCCGCCCTTCCATCATGGGGCATCATCGGGTCGGCCGGCTGAACGCGCCACCCGAAGCCCCCGCCCCCGAAGCCGACGTGCCGCGCCCGTCGCCGAGCCCGACACGTCGGCAGGCGGACAGGAAAGACTCGGTAAAACTTCCCTGCCCGCCGCCATGCGGACTTAGCTGTCCGGCGTGGGGATCGGTTCCGGCGCGGGCGTGGGCGTAGGCGCCGGGGCCGGAGATTCGGTGGATTCGGGCGTTACGGGCTGGGCATGGGCCGGAATGGCGGCAAAACCGGCCGCGGCAGCCAGCGTAATAACGAACTTCTGCATTTTATGGCTCCTTCCTTGAAAAGGCAGGTGCTTAGAACCCAAAAATCCCCCGATGGAAATAATGCCAGACCTCACCTTATCGCGGAAAATTACCGATCCGCCCCAATCATCATCAAGATCGAGACTTCATGCGACGAATCTCTTTTTTCGAATTTCGGATTATCGCTTGATATGCACGTTTTATCTTGGACAAGATCAATACTTCCTCATCAAGCGATGCGACTTCCAGAGAAAAAGAGAGGAGAGAGACAAGCGGAGCCGCCCCGCAGGCAGCCGCCTTCGCCGGGCGATCCATCTGCGAACGTCCGGAACCAGGCCCGCTATCGCGGGGACAGTGGCGGTGCGATGTATTGTTCGCCCGAAAGGCATTCCGGTTCCGATCGAACCGGAATGCCTCTGGATTTCCTTTGTTTGCCGTGATTTTCCGAGTCGCCGGATGATCCCGTCCGGCTCGAAATCCCTCTTAGACCCGCATCGGCATCAGCACATAAAGCGCCGCACTCTTCTCGTTCTGACGAATCAGAGTCGGCGCGCCGGCATCGGCGAGGTGGAGTTCCACGCTGTCGCCGTCGATCTGGCTGAGGATATCCTTCAGATAGCCGGCATTGAAGCCGATCTCGAAGCCGGACGCGCTATAGTCAGCCGCCAATTCCTCGGCCGCCGTGCCGTTGTCGGGCGAGGTGACGGAAAGCGTCACGCGGTCGGTGTCCAGCGCCATCTTGACCGCGCGGGTCTTTTCGGTGGCGATCGTGGCGACGCGGTCCACGCCCTCGTAGAAGCTCTTGGGATCGAGCTTGAGCAGCTTGTCGTTACCGGTGGGAATGACGCGGCTGTAATCGGGGAAGGTACCGTCGATCAGCTTGCTGGTCAGCACCACGCCGTTCTCGCCGCCCAGCGTGAAGCGCACTTTCGAAGCGGAGAGATCGACCTGCACACTGGTGTCGAGCGCTTCTTCGATCAGCTTGCGCAGCTCGGCCACGCATTTGCGCGGCACGATCACGTCGGGCATGCCCTCGGCACCGTCGGGCCGGGGCAGCGTGAAGCGCGCCAGGCGGTGGCCGTCGGTGGCGGCGGCCTTCAGTTCCTCGTCGGTGACATGAAGGAAGATGCCGTTGAGATAATAGCGCGTCTCCTCGGTGGAGATGGCGAAGCGGGTACGGTCGATCAGCTCGGCCAGCGTCCGTGCCGGCAGCTCGAAGCTGGTCGGCAGCTCGCCCTCGACGATCACCGGGAAGTCGTCGCGCGGCAGCGTCGGCAGCGAGAAGCGGCTGCGCCCCGCCTTCACCGTCATGCGGTTGTCGGCGGTTTCGATCGAGACCTGGCTGCCATCGGGCAGCTTGCGCGCGATGTCGAACAGCAGGTGCGCCGAAACGGTGATCGCCCCCGGCACCTCGACAGAGACCGCGCCCATCGTTTCCACCACCTGCAGGTCGAGGTCCGTCGCCATCAGCCGCAGCGAGCCGTCCGGCGATGCCTCTATCAGCACGTTGGAGAGAATCGGAATGGTGTTCCGCCGCTCGACGACGGACTGCACGTGGGACAGGCAGCGCAGCAGCGTCGCGCGTTCGATAGTGGCCTTCATGACGGTCTCATGTCCCCCTTCGGCTGGCGGCGGGAGTCGCCTGCCGATGCTGAATTCGGACCATATTCCTTAACGCCGGGGCCGCTTGCGGCAAGCGCGAAGGAGGCTGCGGCATGCGATTCTGGGGATAATTGTGGCGTTTGGCCTGTCGTCCCGGCGAATTAGCCGAGCATCGCCATGCCACCGTTCACGTGCAGCGTCTGCCCGGTGACATAGCCCGCCTCGCGGCTGGCGAGATAGGCGACGGCGGCGCCAATGTCCTCGCCCTCGCCCATTCGGCCCATCGGGATGCGCGCGTTCAACGCGTCCTTCTGCGCGTCGGGCAGCACGTCGGTCATCGCCGTGCGGATGAAGCCGGGCGCGACGCAGTTGACCGTGATGCCCCGGCTGGCGATCTCCTGCGCGAGGCTTTTCGACATGGCGGTGAGCCCGCCCTTGGCCGCGGCATAGTTCATCTGCCCGGGGTTGCCCGTCGCCCCGACGACGCTGGTGATGGTGATGATGCGGCCGAACTTCGCCTTCATCATCGGGCGCGTGGCGGCGCGCATCAGCCGGAACGCGGCCTCGAGGTTGACGCGGATCACCGCGTCCCATTCCTCGTCCTTCATCCGCATGGCCAGGTTGTCGCGCGTGATGCCCGCGTTGTTGACCAGGATGTCGAGCTTGCCGAGCGAAGCCACCGCCGCCGGCACCAGCTTCTCGACCGCCTCGGGATCGCCCAGGTCGCAGGTGATGGCGACGTGATCGACTTCCTGCAGGTGCTGCGGCGTATGCTCGTCCAGTTCGTCGCGGAAGGCGCGGAGCTTCTGCGCGTTGGAACCCGAGACCGCCAGCCGCGCGCCCTGCTTCGCCAACGCCCGCGCGATCGCCGAGCCGATCCCGCCGCTGGCACCGGTGACGAGGGCGGTCATGCCGTGGAGGTTGAACATTGTTGGGTTACTCCGTTGGTTTTGGTTCGCGCGGAGGCGCAGAGAGTCATCTGCATCCTCTGCGGTCTCTGCGCGAACCTTATTACACGCTGGCCAAAAGCGCCTCGATATCCGCCATCGTCACAACGCTCGTTACCGTCACATCCTGCACGGTGCGCGAGATCATCGGGGTGAGGACCTTGCCGCCCAGTTCGACGAAATGCGCAACGCCCGCCTCCTTCATGGCGATGGCGCTTTCGCGCCAGCGGACGCGGCCGGTGACCTGTTCCACCAGCAGGCGGCGCACGTCGGCGGGATCGCTGGCCAGCGCCGCGGTGACGTTGGCGAACAACGGCAGGCGCGGCGGACCCGGCGGGGTCTTTTCCAGCGCCTCGGCCATGGCATCGGCGGCGGGCTGCATCAGCGGGCAATGGAACGGCGCGGAGACCGGCAGCAGCAGGCCGCGCTTGATGCCGTGTTCCTTGACCAGCGCAATCGCCCGCTCGATCGCGCCCTTGTGGCCCGAGAGCACGACCTGGCCGGGATCGTTGTCGTTGGCGACGGTGCAGACTTCGCCCTCGGCCGCGGCATCGGCCAGCGCCTGCGCCTTGTCGATGTCGGCGCCGAGGAGCGCCGCCATCGCGCCGACGCCCACCGGCACCGCCGCCTGCATCGCCTGCCCGCGCAGTCTGAGCAGCCGCGCGGTGTCGGCCAGGGTGAACGCCCCGGCGGCGCAGAGCGCCGTATATTCGCCGAGGCTGTGGCCGGCGACGAAATCGGCCTTGTCGGCAAGGCTGATGCCGCCCTCGCGCTCAAGCACGCGCAGCACGGCGATGGCGTTGGCCATGATCGCGGGCTGGGCGTTCTCGGTCAGCGTGAGCTGGTCGTCGGGCCCTTCGCGCATGATCGCCGAAAGCTTCTGGCCAAGCGCGTCATCGACCTCCTCGAACACCTCGCGCGCGGCGGCACTGGCTTCGGCAAGGTCGGCGCCCATGCCGACTTTCTGGCTGCCCTGACCGGGAAAAACGAAGGCGCGCATGGCTGGCCTCTCCTCGAATTGGCGTGTCGTGTATCGTGGCGCGGCGGACTATTGCCCTTCCGCCCGCCCGGCAAGTCCGAAGGGCACAATCCTGTTGGCGGCGTCGTGGCCGATGTCCGCCGCGCCGAGATAGGGGATGGCGTGGCGCGCGCACCAGTGGCGCGCGATCTCCTCCGGCGCGGCGCCGAAGGGACGATCGTTCTCGGGCACGTCACTGACCCGGCCGAGCCGCAGGCCGGCGATCCCGCCGAGATGCGCGGTCAGGTGGAAGAACAGCCGGTCGACCGCATAGAGATGCTCGCTCACCTCCTCGACCATGACGACGTGACCGGCAAGCCCGGGCATCAGCGAAGTGCCGCAGAGCATGGCCAGCGTGATGAGGTTGAAGGCCACCGCCGGATGCCGGTCCAGCGAGGGCTCCAGCCCCGAACGGTCGCCGGCGAGATAACCGAGCACCCGGCGCACCGCCGTCTCGCCCCGCGCGCGGCGGATATCGCCCGGCATCGGCGCATGGATGGGAATGCCGGTCCGCGCGCGGTAGAGCGCCCCGAGCAGGTAGCCGGCATCGGAATAGCCGAGGAACGCCTTGTCCTGCGCCGCGTGGTCGAACCGGGCGACGGCGTCCTCGGCGATGCGGCAGGCGCCATAGCCGCCGCGCGCGAACCAGACGGCGTCAAAGGCCGGATCGTTGGCGCATTCCAGCAGCGCGGCGAGGCGCAGTTCGTCGGGCCCCGCGAAATGGTGCTCCGACCGGAAGCATTGCGGGTGGAAATGCAGCTCGACCTCGGGGAATTCCGCCTCGGCCAGCTGCGTCAGGCGGGCGGCGTCCTCGGGGGTGATGGGCGTGGAGGGGGCGCAGATGGCGACGCGGGGCATGCGGGAGGTGTAACCATATCGTCATCCCGGCGAAAGCATGTCGTGAGCCGCGTCGAACGGCCGGGATCGCGGGTGGCCGGGCACGACATCGCACCGACGGGGCCGGCGGCCCCGGGACGATATCAGGAATGTTGTGTTAGGTGACACACACGCATACCGCTTGCCCATGACCTCGCACGACCTCACCACCCACCCCTGGTTCTTCTGCGGCATCGGCGGCTCGGGCATGCTGCCGCTGGCGCTGATCCTCAAGGGCCAGGGCGCGCGGGTCGCCGGCTCGGACCGCAGCCGCGATCAGGGGCGCACGCCAGAAAAGTTCGCCTGGCTGGAAAGCCTGGGTTTCGCGCTGTTCCCGCAGGACGGCAGCGGCGTTACCTCTGCCAAGCAAACGCTGGTCGCCTCGGCCGCTGTTGAGGACACGGTGCCCGAGGTCGTGCGCGCCAGGGAACTGGGCTGCCCGCGCATGAGCCGGGCGGAGCTGCTGGCGCGGCTGTTCAACGCGGCCGGGACGGGCATCGCCATCGGCGGCACCAGCGGCAAGTCGACCGTCACCGGCATGGCCGGCTGGATCATGATACAGGCCGGCCGCGACCCGACGATCATGAACGGCGCGGTGATGAAGAACCTCGTCGCCCCCGACGCCCCCTTCGCCAGCGCGCGCGTGGGCGCGGGCGAAGTCTTCGTCTCCGAAGTCGACGAGAGCGACGGTTCGATCGCGCTGTACCGTCCGCGGGTGGCGGTGGTCGGCAACGTCAGCCTCGACCACAAGAGCCTGGAGGAGCTGCGCGCCCTGTTCGGCGACTTCATCGCCCGTGCCGAGGTGGCGGCGATCAACCTCGACGATGCGGAGACCGCCGCGCTCGCCCACCGCGCGAAAGCGCTCGTCACCTTCGGCATCGACAGCGCGGACGCGCAAATCGGCGTCTCCCCCGGCAGCATCCACGAAAGCCCGACCGGCCTGACCGCGACCGTGGAGGACAGGCGCGGCGGGACCGCGCATGCGCTGTCGCTCAAGGTGCCCGGCCGGCACAACCTCGCCAATGCGCTGGCCGCAATCGCCGCGTGCCATGCCGCCGGCGTGCCGGTGGCCGACGCGGTCGCCGCCCTCGCCGCGTTCGCGGGGCTGGCGCGCCGCTTCGACGTGGTCGGCACCAGTCCGGCGGGCGTGACGGTGATCGACGACTTCGGCCACAACCCGGACAAGGTCCTGGCCACGCTGGCGACGCTCAAGGCCCATCCCGGCCGCGTCATCGCTTTCTTCCAGCCGCACGGCTACGGCCCGTTGCGCCAGATGGGCCGCGAGCTGGCCGAAGTGTTCGCCGGCAAGCTCGAACCCGGCGACGTGACGATCCTGTGCGATCCCGTCTACTTCGGCGGCACCGTCGACCGCAGCGAAGGCAGCGAACGCATCGTCCGGCTGATCGGCGAGGCCGGCGGCAACGCCGAGCACATCCCCGAGCGAGCCGCCTGCGCCGACCGCATCGTCGAGATCGCCCGCCCCGGCGACCGCATCGTCGTCATGGGCGCGCGCGACGATACGCTGACGCTGTTTGCGCGCGACCTGCTGGCGCGCCTGCTCTAGCCGCGCGCCGGCTTCAGCACGCCCGCCTTGTGGAGCATGTGCACCGCCGCCGCCACGAGCGCGCCGACGATCAGCCCCATGACGGCCGCGAGCACCGCATAGCTGAGCCAGCCGAGCACACCGCCGAGCGGCCCTGTCGCCTGCGCCACCGCATGCCGCACGGCGTGCGCCAGCCCGGCGGGCGCGTGCAGCCCCAGTTCCTCCGATCCGTGCAGGAGGATGCCGCCGCCGACCCAGAGCATCGCCAGCGTCCCGACCGAGGCGAGCAGCGCCAGCAGCCGGGGCATCGCCGCCACAAGCAGGCGCCCCAGCCGCTGCGCCGCCGCGCCCGGCCGGCGCGCGAGATGGAGGCCGATGTCGTCCATCTTCACGATCAGCGCCACCGCGCCATAGACCGCGACGGTGATCGCCACGCCGACCAGCGCCAGGATCACCGCGCGCTGGAACAGCGGCGCCGCCACCACCTCGCCCAGCGCGATCGCCATGATCTCGGCCGAGAGGATGAAGTCGGTGCGGATCGCGCCGGAGACGCGCTGGCGCTCGAACGCGGCCATGTCCTCGATCGGCCCGGCCAGCGTCTCGCCATGCCCCGCGCCGCCCAGCTTCTCGATAACCTTCTCGGCCCCCTCGAAGCAAAGATAGAGCCCGCCGAGCATCAGCAGCGGCGTGATCGCCGCCGACAGGAACTCGCTCAGCACCAGCGCCAGCGGCAGAAGGTACAGCAGCTTGTTGCGCAGCGATCCCCTGGCGATCCGGCCGATGATCGGCAGTTCGCGATCGGGCGTGAAGGCGGTGACGTAAGTGGGCGTCACCGCGGCGTCGTCGATGATCACGCCCGCGGCCTTGGTCCCGGCCTTGGCCGCCCCCGCGCTCACATCGTCGAGCGAGGCGGCGGCGAGCTTGGCGATCAGGGACACGTCGTCGAGCAGGGCGACCAGGCCGGAGGGCATCGGGTTCGGGCTTTCGCTGGTATCGTCGGGGCGACGGTTTGCCGCGCCGCGCGCGGTTCTTCAAGAGTCCCGCGATGGCGGCCTGCGGGCGCACGCGGTCCTTGCAATTCCCCGCCGATCGGTTATGGGCCGCCGCTTCCCGCACGCTTGCCTTTGGCGCGGACGGGAAACGAAGAAAGCCGGAGGGGCCCCGCAATCCCGCGGATCAGCCAGCGATCGGTTAGACAGATGAAGGAAGCCGCCGTGCCGCTTTACGAGCACGTGTTCCTGGCCCGCCAGGATCTGAGCCAGGCGCAAGTCGATGCGCTGGCCGCCGCCGCCACCGAGATCGTCGAGTCGAACCAGGGCAAGGTCACAAAGACCGAGACCTGGGGCCTCAAGAATCTCGCCTACAAGATCAAGCGCAACCGCAAGGCGCATTTCGTCCTGCTCAACATCGAGGCGCCGGCCGGCGTGATCGCCGAGCTGGAACGCCAGACCGCGATCAACGAGGACGTGATCCGTTACATGTCTATCCGCGTCGACGAGCACGAGACCGGCCCGTCGGTGCAGATGCGCAAGTCAGACCGCGAGCGCAGCCGCCGCCGCGACCGTGAGGAGGCATAACCATGGCCCGCGCCTTTTTCCGCCGCCGCAAGTCCTGCCCGTTCTCGGGCAAGAACGCGCCGAAGATCGATTACAAGGACGTGCGCCTGCTCCAGGGCTTCATGTCCGAACGGGGCAAGATCGTCCCCAGCCGCATCACCGCGGTTTCCGCCAAGAAGCAGCGCGAGCTGGGCCAGGCGATCAAGCGTGCGCGCCAGATCGGCCTTCTGCCCTACCTCGTGAAGTAAGGAGGGCTTCCCCATGGACATCATCCTCCTCGAACGCATCGAGAAGCTGGGCAGCATCGGCGACGTCGTCACCGTCAAGGACGGCTACGCGCGCAATTACCTGCTGCCGAACAAGAAGGCGCTGCGCGCCAACGACGCCAACAAGAAGGTCTTCGAGGCCAACCGCGCCCGCATCGAGGCCGACAACGCCGCCCGCCGCGGCGAGGCCGAGAAGGCCGGCGACAAGGTCGAGGGCATGAGCATCGTCCTCATCCGCGCCTCGTCGAACTCGGGCCAGCTCTACGGCTCGGTCTCGGTCCGCGACATCGTCGAAGGGCTGAACGCCGAGGGCGCGAACGTCACCAAGGCGATGATCGTGCTCGAACGCCCGATCAAGACGATCGGCGTGTTCGACGTGCGCGTCGCGCTGCACCCCGAAGTGTCGGTGAACGTCAAGGTCAACGTCGCGCGTTCGCCCGACGAGGCCGACCTGCAGGCGCAGGGCGTCGACGTCATGGCGGCGATGTTCGAGCAGGAAACCTCGGGCTTCATCGAGGCTTTCGACCCGAACGCCGAGCCGGGCGAAATCGCCGCCGAGGAACCGGCGGCCGAGGACGAAGCCCAGGCTTGAGGCTTCCCGGCTGAGACAAGAAGGGCCGCCGTTCGCATGAACGGCGGCCTTTTTTCATGCGTTGCCCCGGAACCGACCGGGACGACGATGATCGACGCGCTTTCCTTTTGGCCCGGTCCCGGCCTAGGTTCGCCCGATGCAGTCCCCCGACGCGATCATCGCCGAACTCACCCGCATCTACGACGAGGCCGTGGCCACGCTGCGCGGCGATGTCGCGGCCTATGCCGCCACGCGCACGCCGCCCCCGCCCGAGCGCCGCCGCGACAGGAGCTGGTGCTATCCCGAACTGCGCATCCACTACGCAGGCCGCGAGCATCATCCCGACGTGACCCGCGCCTTCGGCCGGCTGGCGCGCGGCGGCACTTACGCCGGCACGATCACCCGCCCCGCGCTGTTCGCCGATTATCTCGCCGAACAGCTCGGCCTGCTCGCCGCCGATTACGACATCCGGATCGAGGCCGGGCGGTCGGGGCAGGAGATCCCCTTCCCCTACGTGCTCGATGCCGGCGCCGGACTGGGCGACATCACCCCCGGCGAACTGGCGCAGCACTTCCCCGCCACCGACCTTGCCCACATCGGCGACGAACTGGCCGACGGCATCGAGGTGGCCATGCCCGGCGCGCCGATCCCGCTCTCGCTGTTCGACGGCCTCAGGACCGATTTCAGCCTTGCCCGGCTGGAGCATTACACCGGCACCCCGCCCGAGCATTTCCAGCGGTTCGTGCTGTTCACCAACTACCACCGCTATGTCGACGAATTCGTCGACTGGGCCGGCCGGCAGCTCGGCACCCAGCGCTACACCGCCCTGTCCGGCGCGGGCGGGCTCTATCTGGAGGACGCGACCGAGAACGCGCACGCGCGCCTGTCTGACACCGCCTGGCGGCGGCACCAGATGCCCGCCTATCACCTGACCGCACCGGGACGCGACGGCATCTCCCTCGTCAACATCGGCGTCGGCCCGTCGAACGCCAAGACGATCTGCGACCACCTTGCCGTGCTGCGGCCCGAGGCATGGCTGATGATCGGCCACTGCGGCGGCCTGCGCGACACGCAGCGCATCGGCGACTACGTGCTCGCCCACGCCTATCTGCGCGACGACCACGTGCTCGATCCGGTGCTGCCACCCGAAATCCCCCTGCCCGCCATCGCCGAGGTGCAGGTGGCGCTCGCGCAGGCGGCCGAGGCGGTTTCGGGCACGGGCGGCGCCGACCTCAAGCGGCGGATGCGCACGGGCACCGTCGTCACCACCGACGACCGCAACTGGGAACTGCGCTACACCCATTCGGCCCGCCGCCTCAGCCTCTCGCGCGCGGTGGCGATCGACATGGAGAGCGCGACGATCGCGGCGCAGGGCTACCGCTTCCGCGTACCCTACGGGACGCTGCTGTGCGTATCGGACAAGCCGCTCCACGGCGAGATCAAGCTGCCTGGCCAGGCCAATCGCTTCTATGAGCAGGCGATCGCCGCGCACCTCAAGATCGGCGTCATGGCCTGCGACCTGCTGCGCGCGGAAGGCGCCCGCCTGCACAGCCGCAAGCTGCGCGCCTTCCACGAGCCGCCGTTCCGGTAAGTGGCGGAAAAGGAGAATGCGAGGGCCATCGTCCTCGCATCCTTCGCTTTCAATCTACCACCCGCAGCTCTTCCCCCGGTTCTGCTGTTCCAGCCACTTGGTCAGCGGGGCGAAGTAGCGGATCATCGGCTTGCCGCTGATCTCGCGGCTGCCGGTGAAGACCTCCAACGCGTCCGGCCAGGGCTTCGAGGCGCCCATTTCCAGCATGGTGTTCAATCGCTCGCCCACCGCCTTGTTGCCGTAGAAGCTGCAGCGGTGCAGCGGCCCCTTCCAGCCGGCCTGCCGGCACGCCGCCTCGTAGAACTGGAACTGGAGGATACGCGCGAGGAAATAGCGGGTGTAGGGCACGACGGCGGGAATATGGTACTTCGCCCCCGGATCGAAGGCATCGGCCCCGCGCTCCACCGGCGGCACGATGCCCTGGTACTTCAGGCGCATGTCGTCCCACGCCTTCCCATAGTCCGCCGGGCCGGTCTCGCCCGAGAATACCTGCCAGCGCCAGCGGTCGATCAGCAGGCCGAACGGCAGGAAGGCCACCTTGTCCATGCCCTGGCGGAGCAGCAGGCCGATGTCCTTGTCGGCGCTGGGCACCTGCGCGCGGTCGAGCAGGCCGATCTGGACGAGGTATTCGGGCGTGATCGACAGCGCCACGGTGTCGCCGATCGCCTCGTGGAACCCGTCGTTGGCACCGTCCAGATAGAGCACGGGCTGCTTGTTGTAGGCGCGCTGGTAGTAATTGTGGCCCAGTTCGTGGTGGATCGTGACGAAATCGTCGCCGTTCACCTTGATGCACATCTTGATGCGCAGGTCCTCGACGTTGTCCACGTCCCAGGCCGAGGCGTGGCAGACCACTTCGCGGTCGGCGGGTTTCACGAACTGCGAGCGTTCCCAGAAGCTCTGCGGCAGCGGCGCGAAGCCCAGCGAACTGAAGAATCCTTCACCGGTGCGCACCATCCGCAGCGGATCATAGCCCTTGTCGGCGAGCAGCTTCGTCGTGTCGAAACCGAGGTCGCCCGCGCCCGGCGGCGCGACGATGTCATAGATGTTGCCCCATTCCTGCGCCCACATGTTGCCCAGCAGGTCGGCGCGGATCGGCCCCGTGGCGGACTGGACGGCATCGCCGTAGCGCTCGTTGAGCTTGGTTCGGGTGTAGCAGTGGAGCTGGTCGTAGAGCGGCTTGACCTCGCCCCACAGACGCTCGGTCAACGCGGCGAACTGCTCGGGCGTCATGTCGTAGTTCGACCGCCACAGCGCGCCGACATCGGCATAGCCGAGTTCCTTCGCCCCCTCGTTGGCGAGCGCGACCAGCCGGGTATAGTCCTCGCGCATCGGCTTGCCGACGTTGTCGTGCCAGCTCGTCCACATCTCCTTCAGCGCGGCGGGATCGCGGTTGGTGCCCATCGCCGCCTCGATGTCCGAGCCGTTGATCGGCTTGCCGTTCAGCGTGCCCTGGCCCTTGCCGTAGATGCCCTGGAGCCGCGCGTTGAGCGTCGCCACCTCCTCGGCCGCACCGGCGCGGGTGGGCGCGGGCAGCACGATCATCGTGCGCATCCGGTTGAGCTTGCGGCGGGTGTCGTAATCGAGGCCCGGCACGCCAACGTGCGCGGCGGCCGCCACGGCGTTGGCCACGGTCAGCTCGGTCATCTTCGCGCCGGCGCGCGCGGTCAGCGCCTCGGTGTCGCGATTGATGTAGGTCTGGTAGACCCATTCCGCCTGGGCGGCCTCCACGCTGGCCTTGGCAAAGGCCGCTTCGGCCTGCGCGACGAAGGCCTGCGGGGTTTGAGGCGCGGCCTGTTCCTGGGCCAGTACGGGATTCGTCGCGAGCGCGGCCGCCAGCGCGGCGACCGAAACGGCGTGTCGGATCAATGCAACCTCCCTGATGCCTGCCTGCGCGCCAAGCTAGCCCGAAGTCACTCCGACAGGAAGCGCGCGATGGCCTCACCCAGTTCCCGCCGCGTCACCGACGACATGTGCGTGCCCGGCACTTCCACATAGCGCCCGTCGGGCAGCGCTTCGGCCAGCGCGGGGGCGGAGCCGTTGTCCCGGTCCTCATCGCCGCAGACCACCAGCGTCGGCATCGTCACCTGCCGCAAGGCGTCCGGGCGGGTATCGTCGACCGAGCCGAGCAGAAGCCGCGCGGCCACGCGGTCCACTTTCATCGTCTTCATGAACTGCTGTGCGAGGTATTCGGGATCGCCGCGCCGGATCGCGTCGAAGCGATCGATCGCCCCGACGAAGAAGGCGCTGCGCCGCTCCCACTGGTCGAGCCCTTCGAGCCCCATGCCGCCGAGCACCAGCCGCCGCGGCGCCAGCCCCGCGAGCACCGCCCGCACCGCCGTGCGCGCGCCGAGCGAGAAGCCGCCAAGGTCGTAGTCGGCCAGCCCCAGCGCCGAGACCACGGCGCGCACGTCGCGGACCAGCACGTCCTGCGGATAGACGGCGGGATCGTGCGGCGCGTCGCTCTGGCCGTGCGCGCGCAAGTCGGGCATGATCGCCTCGAACCCGGCCTCGGCCAGCCGCGCGGCGTGGCCGAACTTGATCCAGTTGACCTGGGCGCTGGAGAACAGGCCGTGCAGCAGCACGACAGGGCGCCCCTCGCCCACGCGGTGCACGGCGAGACGGGCACCGCCATGGCCTTCGACGATTGACGTGCGGACGGTCATTGCTGCTCCTTGTGCCCGCCAGCAGGTCGCCCTGACTGGCAAACCTCTCCGGGACCTTCGCTCCCGCGAGAGGCTCCCTTCACCCCTTCTTGAGGTGCCGGCGGCCCAGCAGCTCGGCGATCTGCACGGCGTTGAGCGCCGCGCCCTTGCGCAGGTTGTCCGACACGCACCACAGCGCCAGGCCGTTCTCGACGGTGGCGTCGTCGCGCACGCGCGACACGTAGGTCGCGCCGTCGCCCACGCATTCGATCGGCGTCACGTAACCGCCGTCCTCGCGCTTGTCGACGAGCATGACGCCGGGCGCCTCGCGCAGGACGTCCTGCGCCTGCTCGGCCGAAAGCTCGTTCTCGAACTCAAGGTTGATCGATTCGGAATGGCCGACGAACACCGGCACGCGCACGCAGGTGGCGACGACCTTGATCGCGGGATCGAGGATCTTCTTGGTCTCGACCACCATCTTCCACTCTTCCTTGGTCGAGCCGTCGTCGAGGAACACGTCGATGTGCGGGATGACGTTGAAGGCGATCTGCTTGGGAAACTTCTTGGGCTCGACCGGATCGCCGACGAAGATCGCGCGGCTCTGCTCGAACAGCTCGTCCATGCCCGCCTTGCCAGCGCCCGAGGTCGACTGGTAGGTCGAGACGACGACGCGCTTGATCTTCGCCGCATCGTGCAGCGGCTTGAGCGCCACGACCATCTGCGCGGTCGAGCAATTGGGGTTGGCGATGATGTTCTTGGCCTTGTAGCCGTCGATCGCATCGGGGTTCACCTCGGGCACGATCAGCGGCACGTCGGGGTCCATGCGGTAGAGCGACGAGTTGTCGATGACGACGCAGCCCTGCTCGGCCGCCTTGGGCGCATAGATCTTCGTCGGGCCCGAACCCGCGGCGAACAGCGCGATGTCCCAGCCGGTGAAGTCGAAATGCTCGATGTTCCTGACCTTGAGCATGCGCCCCGTCTCGCCGAATTCGATCTCCGTGCCGGTCGAGCGCGACGAGGCGACGACGGCGATCTCGTCACAGGGGAACTCGCGCTCGGCGAGGATATTCAGCATCTCGCGACCGACGTTGCCCGTCGCGCCCACGACCACTACCCGATAACCCATGATTGCATTCCCTGACTTGAAAAGGGCGAAAATGGAAAAGGCCGGCCTCCGTATGCTGGAGCCGGCCCCTTCGGTCTGTATGCGGACTGATTGCGGTCAGTCAGTCTCCGCTCATTCCTGGCCGGATTCGGCGACGGGTTTAATGTCCCGACGCTCGGCAATACGGGCGCGCTTGCCGGTGCGGCCGCGCAGATAGTAGAGCTTGGCGCGGCGCACGACGCCCTTGCGGACGACGGTGATGCTGTCAATATTCGGCGAATAGAGCGGGAAGACACGCTCGACGCCTTCGCCGAACGACATCTTGCGCACGGTGAAGTTCGAGCCGATGCCCTTGTTCGAGCGGGCGATGCAGACGCCTTCGTAGTTCTGCACGCGGGTGCGCTCGCCCTCGACGACGCGCACGCCGACGCGAAGGGTGTCGCCCGGACGGAAAGTCGGGACATCCTTGGCGGCCCTGGCGATTTCCTCGGCTTCGATCTGCTGAATCAGGTTCACTTGCCCTGGTCCTTCGTTTCACGCTGCGCGCCAGAGGCAGACTGGGCCCGAGCGCCGACATGACGCTCCCAAAGGTCCGGCCTGCGTGACCGTGTATCGTCCTCCGCCCGGCGTTTCCGCCAGGCGGCAATCTTCGCATGATCCCCCGATCGCAGCACTTCGGGGATCGTGCGCCCTTCCCATTCGACAGGTCGGGTATAGTGCGGATACTCGAGGAGGCCGTTCTCGAACGATTCCTCGGCACCACTGGACGGCGCGCCCATTACGCCGGGAAGCAGCCGAATGCAAGCGTCGAGCAGCATCAGCGCCGCCGGCTCGCCCCCCGACAGGACGATATCGCCGACCGACACCTCCTCGATGGCGCGCCCGGCGAAGATGCGTTCGTCGAAACCCTCGAAGCGGCCGCACAGGATGGTGACGCCCGGCCCCGCGGCCAGCTCGCGCACGCGCGCCTGCGCGAGCGGCCTGCCGCGGGGCGTCATGGCCAGGACGGGGCAATCGGGATGGAGCGCCAGCGCATGATCCACCGCGGCGGCAAGCACATCGACCCGCAGCACCATCCCCGCCCCGCCGCCGGCCGGCGTGTCGTCGACGGTGCGGTGCCTGTCGATGGCGAAGTCGCGGATCTGCACGGCATCGAGCGACCATTTCCCCTCCGCGCGCGCACGGCCGGCGAGGCTGACGCCGAGCGGACCGGGGAACATCTCGGGATAGAGGGTGAGGACGGTGGCGGCGAAGGTCACTCAGATCGTCCAGTTCTCGACCCTGAGGCCGGGCACGTCGGCGAAATCGGCTTCGTTGTTGGTGATCACCGTCGCGCCGATACTCATGGCATGGGCGGCGAGCAACCGATCGAACCGGGCACGCTTGAACGGGAGCTTCGCATACTCGCGCGCCGCGGCATCGTCATAGGGGATAATCGGAATGACCGAGATGAAGGCCTCGATCACTGCGGGAGGTGGCGGCTTCTGAAGTTGCGCACCAAGCGCGATCTCCGAGAAACTGATCGCGGAAATCGCGATTTCGCCCGGCTCGCAATCAGCAATCCGCGCGTTCACCGGCGAAGCCGCATCGATCATGGCGTAAATGGAACTGTCCGCATCGATCAAATAGCGGATCACGCCTTGTTACGCCCTTCTTCCTCAAGTCGCTTGCGCGCCGCAATCGTGCTCGGACGCTCCTCGAACTCGCGCAATTCGGGCGGCAGCGGCTTGAGCCACGGCGCCTTGCCCGCAAATCCGCTGACGTCGATCTTGCGCTTGGCCTGAGGCTTGGCCCTGAGATGAAGCTCGCCATCGACCCATTCGGCGATCCATTCCCGATCTGGCTCGACGCCCAGCCCCGCCGGCATGCGGATCGCCACCGAATTGCCCGACTTGAAGCTCTTGGCGGTGTATTCCTTGCCCATCACGGCCTCCGTATATACATGATGTATATACTATTCGACCCAGCCGGCGTCAATCAGCAGGCCCCGCTCGTCGCTCCATTCCGGCACCGCTTCCGCGCGCATCGGCACCATGAAGCGCTTGCCGTCCGGGCGCTTGATCTCGATCACGTCGCCGGCGCCGTAGTTCTCCACCGCGATGCACGCGCCGAGCGCTTCGCCGGTGGTGGAGACGGCAGGCAGGCCAACCAGATCGGCGTGATAGTATTCGCCCTCGGCCAGCGGCGGCAGGGTCGAGCGCGGGACGCTAAGCGCAAGGCCGCGCAGCTTTTCGGCGGCCGTGCGGTCGGCCACTTCGGCGAAGCGGGCGATGGCGCCGCCCTTGCCATCGTCCCTGAGGTTCGTGAGCGTAAGCCTTGAATCGTTGAAGGCGCGGTAGCGTTTGAGCGCCGCCACGCCTTCGCCGAACAACTTGAGGCGGACCTCGCCCGTCACGCCGTGCGCGCCGGTGACGGCGGCGAGCGTAACGGGGCGGTCGGACGCCAAGGCAGCTTAGCCCTCGGCCTGTTCTTCGCCGGCGGTCTCTTCGGCGGCCGGAGCCTCCTCAGCAGCCGGAGCTTCCTCGGCAACGGCTTCGGCGGGCGCTTCCTCGACGGCGGGAGCCTCGGCGGCGGCCTTCGCGGCCTCTTCGGCCTCGCGCAGCTTCTCGGCCTTCTCCTCGGCGCGGTCCTTGGCCTTCTGGCCGGGCTCACCCTTCTGCGGGTTGTTGGTGGCCGCGCGCTCCTTGATGCCCGCCTTGTCGAGCATGCGCGCGACGCGGTCGCTCGGCTGCGCGCCGACGCCCAGCCAGTAGCGCACGCGGTCCTCGATCAGGCGCACGCGGCTCTCGTCGTCCTTGGCGAGCAGCGGGTTATACGTGCCAACCTGCTCCAGATACTTGCCATCGCGCGGCGCGCGGCTGTTGGCCACGACGATCTTGTAATAGGGACGCTTCTTCGAGCCGCCACGGGCCAGACGCAGGGAAACGGACATCTCAATTCACCTTTCTATCAAATACTTGAAAATTATTTCTTCAGAAAATTGCCAAGATCGGGCACGCCGCCGCCGGGTGCGCCCAGGCCGGGCATGGCGGCGCCCAGACCACCCTTGCCGAACAGCGCGCCCAGACCCTTGAGGCCGCCCATCTTCTTGATCTGCTTCATCGCGCGCTCCATTTCCTGGTGCATCTTGAGAAGCTTGTTGACGTCCTGCACCTGCGTGCCGGAGCCGTTGGCGATGCGGATCTTGCGCTTGGCGTTGAGCAGGCCGGGCCGCGCGCGTTCCTTGGGCGTCATCGAGCCGATGATCGCGTCCATGCGCAGCAGCACGCGGTCGTCCATGCCCGAGGTCTGCATCGCCGCCTTGGCCTTCTTCATGCCGGGCAGCATCCCGGCCAGCGCGCCGAGCCCGCCCATCGACTGCATCTGGCGAAGCTGCGTGCGCAGGTCGTTCATGTCGAACTGACCCTTGGCCATGCGCTGGGCCATGCGCTCGGCCTCTTCCTCCTCGATCGTCGCGGCCGCCTTCTCGACGATCGAGACGATATCGCCCATGCCGAGGATGCGGCCGGCGACGCGCGAGGGGTGGAAGGGCTCGATCGCGTCGAGCTTCTCGCCGGTGCCGGCGAACTTGATCGGCTTGCCGGTGACGGCGCGCATCGACAGCGCCGCGCCGCCGCGCGCATCGCCGTCCATGCGGGTGAGGATCACGCCGGTGAGGTCTACCTGCCCGGCGAAGCTCTGCGCGACGTTGACCGCGTCCTGGCCGGTCAGCGAATCGACGACGAGCAGCGTTTCCTTGGGGGAAGAGATGGCAGCGACCGCCTTCATCTCGGCCATGAGCTGATCGTCGACATGGAGGCGGCCGGCGGTATCGAGCAGCAGCACGTCGACCGCCTGGAGCCGCGCCGCCTGCAGCGCGCGCGTGGCGATGTCGACCGGCTGCTGGCCGGGGATGATCGGCAGCGTCGCGACGCCGACCTGCTCGCCCAGCACCGCGAGCTGTTCCTGCGCGGCCGGCCGGTTGACGTCGAGCGAGGCCATCATCGCCTTCTTGCCCTGCTTCTCCTTGAGGAGACGCGCGAGCTTGGCGGTGGTGGTGGTCTTGCCCGAGCCCTGCAGGCCGACCATCAGGATGACGACGGGCGGGACGGCATCGAGTTCGAGCCCGACGGTCTGGTCCCCGCCCAGCATCTCGACCAGCGCGTCGTTGACGATCTTGACGACCTGCTGGCCGGGCGTGACCGATTTCAGCACCGACTGACCGACGGCGGCTTCCGTCACCTGATCGACGAAGCGGCGCACGACCGGCAGCGCGACGTCGGCCTCCAGCAGCGCGATGCGCACCTCGCGCATGGCGTCGCGGACGTCCTGCTCCTTCAGGGCGCCGCGGCCGCGCAGCTTGTCGAACACGCCGCCAAGACGATCGCTCAATGTGTCGAACATCAGTCCGCCTGCTCCAAAACGCCGAAAACGCCGGCGGACGAAACCTCGTCGGCCAGCGTGACGCCAAAAACACGCACCATACCCGCAAGACATGGTGTGCCTGAAATGGTGGAGCCGAGGGGGATCGAACCCCTGACCTCTACAATGCCATTGTAGCGCTCTCCCAGCTGAGCTACGGCCCCGTGCCATTTCCGAAACCGGCGGCCCTGGGAGGCCCCCGGTCCGGCGCTTCCGCGCCGGGAGGCACGCCCTTAGTTGCGCGCCTCCGGGTTGGCAAGAGATTTAATGCTCGTTGTCCTTATCGTCGTCACTGACGCCGACGCCAAGATCGTCGTCGCCGCCGAGGTCGACATCGTTATCGGGCGAATCGCCGTCCTCGTCGATATCCAGATCCTCGTCGGCCAGATCGGTGTTCTCGGTCTCCTGCGCCTTGTCCTTCTGGATTTCCTCATAGGGAATCGGCTGCTTCGACTTGAGCACCGGTTCCGGTTGCCAGGCATAGCCGCATTCGATGCAAGTGACGGGATCGTCCTTGCCGAGGTCGTAAAAGCGGGTGCCGCATTTCGGGCAGCCGTGCTTGGCACCCCATTCAGCCTTGACCATGAAAATTCCTCATATTGGCCGGCGGAGCGCCCGACCATGAAACCCTCGCGTTGATGGGAACGATGAACGCCCAAATCAAGCGCCCAATATCATTGAGGGCGCGCGCCTTGCCATAGCGAAAGAGCGCTGTCAAAAGCCGCGCGCCTCAACGCTCATAAACACGCGAAAACGCTCAACTCAACGCGCACACGCGCGCAATACAGGACAGACCCCGTGACCGCAGCCGATCCTTCGCAGATGCGCCCGCGCCGTTTCTCGGCGACCGGCCCGCTTCGGGGCCGCATCCGCATGCCGGGGGACAAGTCGATCAGCCACCGGGCGCTGATGCTCTGCGCGCTGGCGGTCGGCGAAAGCCGCGTCTCCGGGCTGCTCGAAGGCGAGGACGTGCTGGCGACGGCCGCGGCGATGCGCGCCATGGGCGCCGGGATCGAACGGACCGGCGAGGGCGAGTGGGCGATCCACGGCGTCGGCGTCGGCTCGCTGCTGCAGCCGCAGGAGGCGTTCGAGATGGGCAACAGCGGCACCTCGACCCGGCTGCTCATGGGCCTTGTCGCCTCGCATCCGATCACCGCGACGTTCGTGGGCGACGCCAGCCTGTCGAAGCGGCCGATGAACCGCGTGATCGATCCGCTGGCGCTGATGGGCGCGGATTTCACCGCCTCGCCCGGCGGCACGCTGCCGCTGATGCTGCGCGGCGCTTCGCCGGCGGTGCCGATCGCCTACCGCCTGCCCGTCGCCTCGGCGCAGGTAAAAAGCGCGGTGCTGCTCGCCGGGCTCAACACGCCGGGGATCACCACGGTGATCGAGCCCGTGCCGACGCGCGACCATTCGGAGCGCATGCTGCGCGGCTTCGGCGCCGACCTGACGGTGGACGTCGCCGCCGACGGCACCCGCACGATTCGCATCCGGGGCGAGGCGGAGCTGCAGCCGCAGCGCATCGCGGTGCCGGGCGATCCCTCCTCGGCCGCCTTCTTCATCGTCGCCGCGCTGCTCGTGCCGGGCAGCGAGCTGACGATCGAGAACGTCGGCCTCAACGCGACGCGCGCCGGGCTGATCGAGGTGCTGCGCGCGATGGGCGGCGACATCGCCGAGGTCAACGCGCGCGAAGTCGGCGGCGAGCCGGTGGCGGACCTCGTGGTGCGGCACTCCCCGCTCAAGGGCGTCGAGGTCGATCCGGCGATCGTGCCGAGCATGGTCGACGAATTCCCCGTGCTGTTCGTCGCCGCCGCGCTGGCCGAAGGGCGCACCGTCACCCGCGGGCTGGAAGAGCTGCGTATCAAGGAATCGGACCGTATCGCCGCCATGGCCGCCGCGCTGATCGCCGCCGGCGCGCGCGTAGAAGAGCGCGAGGACGGCCTCGTCATCGAAGGCAGCGGCGGCGCGGCGCTTGCGGGCACCCAGGCCCCGGTCGCCACCCATCTCGACCACCGTATCGCCATGTCGATGGCCGTCGCCGGCCTCGTCAGCAAGGCGGGCGTCGAGGTGGACGACACCCGCCCCATCCGCACCAGCTTCCCCACCTTCGAATCGTTGCTCGACGGCTGCACGGCATGACCGAGCTGCAGGCCAACATCGCCGGCTTCGCGGGCATGGCCTGCGTCGTCTTCGCCTATGCCTATCAGACCGGCAAGGCCGCGCCCAACCCGTTCGTCCAGCACGGCGTCAACCTGACCGGCGCGGTGCTGCTCGGCATCTCGCTGCTCACGAACATGAACCCGGCCTCGTTCGTGCTCGAATTCGTCTGGGGCGGGGTGGCGATCTGGGGACTGGCGAAAGCCTTTCTCGGCCGGACGCAGGAGGGGCGCAACTCATGATCATCGCCGTCGACGGACCCACTGCTTCCGGCAAGGGCACGATCGCCCGCGCGCTGGCGGACCATTTCCGCCTGCCCCACCTCGACACCGGCCTGCTCTATCGCGCGGTCGGGCGGCAGGTGGCGCTGAACGGCGGCGATCCCGACGACGAGGCGGACGCCCTTGCCGCCTGCGCCTTCCCGGTCGAACTGCTCGAGGAACCGGAACTGCGTTCCGAAGTGACGGGCGGCCTCGCCAGCCGGGTCTCCATCCATCCGGCGGTGCGGCAGGCGCTGTTCCGGCGCCAGCGCGCCTTCGCCACGCAGGCGAGCGGCGCGGTGCTGGATGGGCGCGATATCGGCACGGTCATCGCGCCCGAGGCTGAGGTCAAACTGTTCGTCACCGCCAGCGTCACAACCCGGGCCAGACGCCGCCACGCCGAAATGGTCGAAGCCGGCCATGCCTATACCCTGCAGGAAATCGCCGACGACTTGCGCGCCCGCGACAAACGGGACACGAACCGCAAGGACGCCCCCCTGCGCGCCGCCGACGATGCCATCGTGCTGGACACCTCCGAGCTTGACCGGGACGCCGCGATCGCCCGCGCGATAGAGCTGGTCGAGCGGAAAGCCGCCTGACGCCGCGGCTTAGCGCGGCGGGGCCTGATCAGCCCGGGCTCGACAGCTTCATCATCACCAGTCCGCCGACGATCAGCGCCGCCGCCAGCAGGCGCAGCGGGCTGGCCGCCTCACCCAGAACGACGATGCCGACGACGAAGGCCCCGACGGCGCCGATGCCGGTCCACACGGTATAGGCCGTGCCCAGCGGCAGCACGCGCATCGACCAGGACAGCAGCGCAAAACTCGCCGCCATGGTGACCAGCGTCACCACCGCGGGCCCGGGGCGGGTGAAGCCTTCCGATTGCTTCATCGAAAAAGCCCAGACGACCTCGAGCAGACCGGCGATCACAAGAACGAACCACGCCACGGCAACCTCCCTGCTTGCAGAAGGGCGCCGGGCCGTCCCGGACTTCCGCCCCCCGGCCTGCCTCGGCCTCCGGGGGCGCGAGGACGTGGCCTCGCCGCGCCGCGATAGAGGGCCGCGCCGGCAAGCTCAATACGCAAGCTCGATGCCCTGCCTCCGGTATGGCACGGAATGGCCGGAAATGCTTGCTTTTGGCACGCCCTTCCCCTAACCGCGCCCGGTTCGACGGGCCTGCGGGTCCGGCGGGCCTCTGTCGTGGCATCCGGTCCGGCGGAGGAGTTCGGCCCTTTGGCCCGCAACCGGCATGGTGCCGGCGGCGGAGGAAAGACCGGCGGAAACAACCGCCTGGCCGGAAACATCGTTGTAGGAAGAAAACTGAATGGCCACTTCGGCAAACCCCACGCGCGACGATTTCGCCGCGCTCCTTGACGAAACACTCGGCGGCGCCGCCGCCGGCGGGTTCGAAGGCCGCGTCGTCAAGGGCACCGTCACCGCGATCGAGAACGACAAGGCCGTCATCGACGTCGGCCTCAAGAGCGAGGGCCGCGTCGCCCTGCGCGAGTTCGCCATGGCCGGCCAGCCGCATGGCCTGAGCGTCGGCGACGAAGTCGAAGTCTATGTCGACCGCGTCGAGAACGCCGAAGGCGAAGCGATGCTCAGCCGCGACCGCGCCCGCCGCGAAGCGGCATGGGACAAGCTGGAGACCGAGTTCGGCGAAGGCAAGCGGGTCGAGGGCGTGATCTTCGGCCGCGTCAAGGGCGGCTTCACCGTCGACCTCGACGGCGCCGTGGCCTTCCTGCCCGGCTCGCAGGTCGACATCCGCCCGGTGCGCGACGTGCAGCCGCTGATGGACATGCCCCAGCCCTTCCAGATCCTCAAGATGGACCGCCGCCGCGGCAACATCGTCGTCTCGCGCCGCGCCGTCCTCGAGGAAACCCGCGCCGAACAGCGTTCGGGCCTGATCCAGAACCTGGCCGAAGGCCAGATCATCGACGGCGTGGTCAAGAACATCACCGACTACGGCGCCTTCGTCGACCTGGGCGGCATCGACGGCCTGCTCCACGTCACCGACATGAGCTACAAGCGCGTCAACCACCCGAGCGAGATCATCAACATCGGTGACACCGTGCGCGTGCAGATCGTCCGCATCAACCAGGAGACGCAGCGCATCAGCCTGGGCATGAAGCAGCTCGAAAGCGATCCGTGGGAAGGCGTCGCCGCCAAGTACCCGGTCGGCGCCAAGCTGCGCGGCACCGTCACCAACATCACCGAATACGGCGCCTTCGTGGAGCTGGAGCCCGGCATCGAAGGCCTGGTCCACGTGTCCGAGATGTCGTGGACCAAGAAGAACGTCCACCCCGGCAAGATCGTCTCGACCAGCCAGGAAGTCGACGTCATGGTGCTGGAAGTCGACAGCGACAAGCGCCGCATCAGCCTGGGCCTCAAGCAGGCGCAGCAGAACCCCTGGGACGCCTTCGCCGAGAAGCACCCGATCGGCTCGATCGTCGAGGGCGAAGTCAAGAACGCCACCGAGTTCGGCCTGTTCATCGGCCTCGACGGCGACGTGGACGGCATGGTCCACATGTCGGACATCGCCTGGGGCATCTCGGGCGAGGACGCGCTGGCGCTCCACCGCAAGGGCGAGCAGGTCTCGGCCGTGGTCCTCGACGTCGACGTCGACAAGGAGCGCATCAGCCTCGGCATGAAGCAGCTCGAAAAGGGCGCCCCGGCTGCCGGCGGCGTCGCGGCCGGCGGCGCGCTGCGGCGCGGTGAGGTCGTCACCGTCACCGTCCTCGAAGTCCGCGACGGCGGCCTCGAGGTGCAGGCGGGTGAGGACGGCGCGACCGGCTTCATCAAGCGCTCCGACCTCGGCCGCGACCGCGACGAGCAGCGTTCGGATCGCTTCCAGGTGGGCCAGAAGATCGACGCCATGGTCACCGGCTTCGACCGCTCGAAGAAGCCCAACTTCTCGATCAAGGCGCGCCAGCTCGCCGAAGAGAAGGAAGCGGTCGAGCAGTACGGCTCGTCCGATTCGGGCGCGTCGCTGGGCGACATCCTCGGCGAAGCGCTGAAGAACCGCAGCTAAGGCGTCGTTCCGGGCTCGCCTGTCCTCGCGCAGGCGGCGAGCCCGGAACCGCTGGCTCCGGCAGGAAAAGCCCGTCCGGCCCCCGCGCCGGGCGGGCTTTTGCTTTTGGCCGCAGTCCTCCTACATGGAGCGCGAGGAGAGCGCCCATGGTCCTGCAAGTCCACCAGTTTCCCTGCCTGTCCGACAACTACGGCTTCCTGCTGCACGATCCGGGCAGCGAGGAGACCGTCTGCATCGACACGCCCGACGCCGAAGCCTACCTGCGCGAGGCGGGGCACAAGGGCTGGCAGATCACGCAGATCTGGAACACCCACTGGCACCCCGATCACGCCGGCGGCAACGCCGCGATCAAGGCCGCGACGGGCTGCACGGTCGTCGCCCCGGCCGCCGAGGCGGACAAGATCGAAGGCGTCGATCGCGAGGTGCGGCACGGCGACATCGTCCCGCTCGGCGAACGGGAGGCCCAGGTCATCGACGTCGGCGGCCACACCAACGGCCACGTCGCCTACCACCTGCCGGCCGCGAAGCTGGCCTTCGTGGGGGATTCGCTTTTCGCGCTCGGCTGCGGCCGCATGTTCGAGGGCACGGCGCCGCAGTTCTGGGCCAGCCTTTCGCGCCTCAAGGCGCTGCCGCCCGAAACGCTGCTCTACTGCGCGCACGAATACACCCAGTCGAACGCGCGCTTCGCGGTCCATGCCGATCCCGACAACGCATATCTGCAGGACTACGCCCGGCGCATCGATGCCTGCCGCGCCGAAGGCAAGCCGACCGTGCCGACCAACCTGGCGCGCGAACTGGCCGCCAACCCCTTCCTGCGCGCCGACGACCCGGCGCTGCAAGCCCGCTGGGGCGGCGGCGACGCGGTGGCGACATTCGCCGCGCTGCGGACCGCGAAAGACAGTTTCTAGGAATCTTTTCCGCAAGCGCCTGGGGACCAAGCCCGGCCGCGGCGCGTGACCTTCGACAAGCTCAGGCTGAGCGGCGTGGGTTTTGGGGATAAGCGGCGCGCGTCTGCGATAGATACAATCGCCAAAAAGAAAGAGAAGGGCCCCAAAAAAGAAAGAAAAGGGGATCATGCCGATAGCACAGATCAAGCACCAAGTCCGCTCAACCTGAGCTTGTCGAAGGCCACGCGCAACGCCAGCCTGGCGCGCTGAAAGCCCAGCCGTACCGCCGGAGCGCGGCCTTCGACAGGCTTGTCTACTGGATCTGGGCTAAGCCGCTATTTGCATAACGGGAACGCGCAAGCCGGGCACCGCCTACGAGGCCTTCGCCATCTGCGACCAGTGCGGCTTGCCTTCCATCTCCAGGCGGTTGCGTCCTTTGGCCTTGGCGAAGAACAGCGCCGTTTCCGCGCGCCGCAGCGTGCTGTCCACCGATTCCGCGATGCGCGCGACGCCGGCGCTTCCGGTCAGGGCGATGGCACCGGCTCCGGCGATCTCCCGCTTCTCGCCCAGCGCGGCGATGGCCCGGCGGCAGATCGCCTCGGCCTGCTTCCCGCTCACCATGGGAAGCATCACGGCCAGGCTGTCACCGCCCACGCGCGAGATGATGTCCTGCGCGCGGAACCGGCTGCGCAGTTCCTCGGCGAACGCTACCAGCGCCTCGTCCCCAGCCGCCTGCCCGTGGTTCATGTTGATCGCCCGCAGGTGATCGAGCGCAAACAGCGCCAGACACCCGCCGGTCCCCTCCTCCACCAGATGTCCCAGCATCGCGATGAACGCCGTACGGTTGGTCAGCCCCGTGAGCGGATCGGTCATCGCCGCCGCGAAAAGCTGCTGCTCGAACGCACGTCTTTCGTCGATGCTGCGCATGACGCTGAGCGCGCCGTAGACCCGCCCGCGCTCATCGGCGAGGCCGCGCGTCTGCATCTCGAACCAGCGCTCGCGCCGGTCGTCGGTCCGCGCCGGAAACTCGATCCAGTCCGGGCAGGGGCGGCCCCCGATCGCAGCCCGGTGCTGCCCTTCGATCACGGCCGCGCTGGCCGGATCGGCGAGGTCCTGGATATGCGGCCCGATCAGCATGTTGGGGAGCGAGATACCCAGGCTCTCGAGGCCCCGCGACGCATGAACGATGAATCCCTTGCGATCCGTCTTCAGGATTATGTCGGACGTGGCATCCGCCAGCAGCCGATAGAGCGCGGAACTTTCGCGCCCCGTGAATGTCATATTCATCGTCGCATGCCCCCGGCTCGACGAAACATACCTTGCGAACGAACGATTAGCTAAAATCTACTAAATATATTTATCACAGCGGACCCACCTTTCGCCAAACCCACAATGAATCCCCCTAAATTCACCAATGGGGCAATCAACGATTGTTAGTTCCGTTATATAACAACACTAACTTACATCGTTGATAGCGAATCATTTACCATATTTTTGGTTTTTGAAAAGTGACTCTATTCCGCATAGTCAATAAACTGACACATCGGTTCGTCGGAGATACGCTACAACTCCACCCAAATTCGCACGTTTTCAGGGCGTGTGCCGAAAGCCTCGGCGATCCGCGCACGGCTGCCGGCGACGACATCCGTGGAATCGGAGAGGCCTTGCGCGGCCAGCAGCTCCGCCCGGTCCACGCCGAGCACCCGCGCCAGTTCGCCGATCCGCTCCTCGACCGGGCGCGCCTTGTCGTGCTCCCACGCCCAGACCGTCGGCTTGCTGACGCCGAGGCGATCGGCCACGTGCGACTGGCTGACCCCCCGTTCCTTGCGCAGCCGCTGCAGCCGGGCGCCGAACGAACCATCAGCCGCCGGCTGGCGGCGCGGCGTGACGTCCACCGGCTGGTCCACGGCGCTGCGCAGCGCGGCGGCGCTGAGCGCGGCCGGCGTGATCGGCGTGTGGAACTCGCAGCCATAGAACCTGGCGCTGGTCCAGACCACGCGCGCCCACACAGCGCCGACGTGGGGCAGTTCGATGCTGATCCGCTCGTCCGCCATCAGCGGCACCGGGCTTTCGAGCAGCACGCCGGTTGCCGAGATGTTGTGGACGAGGATCTCGGCCGAGGCGCCCGACGACAGCGCGCCGCGCGCTTCAAGCCGCAGCTTGCGACGCGGCTCGCGCGGCGTGCCCGCGGTCCCTTCCAGTTCTTCCCATTGCGCCGGAATCGCCATGCGTCAGCGCTCCCGCCCGGGATTCATCGGGTATTCCGCAGCAATCGACAACCAAGCCATGCACGCCTTCCTTTGCGCGCAGGATCGGCCGCAAGCCTTAACAGGATGTCACGGAACATGGCTAACGGGCCGTTAACCTGGCCGAAGAGGATCGGGGGAGAAGCGGCGCTCCCGCGCGCGCAAATGAAAAGCCCCCGCGAAGCGCGAGGGCTTTCCTGGTCGCAACCTGTGGAAAAGGCTTAGATCGCGCCGATCGCCTGGTCGACGAGCGCCTTGTCGGCGGCGGCGCCGTGGTTCCGGGCGATGAGGTCGCGCGCGGCGGTGGCCGCCGCGTCGGCCGCTTTCGCGCGCAGTTCCGCGACGGCGCCGCGTTCGGCGGCGGCGATCTTGTCCTCGGCCATCTTCTCACGCCGGGCGATGACGGCCGCCGTGTCGGTCTCGGCCCTGGCGACGAGCGCCTCCGCCTCGTTCCGGGCATGCTCGAGCATCGCCGCCGCGTCCTTTTCGGCGTTGGCGATCTTGTCGGCGTATTCCTTGCGCAGCGCTTCCGCTTCGGCGCGCAGCGCCTTGGCCTCGTCGAGCTGCTTCCTGATCTCGGCAATGCTCGCGTCGAGCCCCGACGTGACCATCTTGGGCACGCCCATCCGGAGCGCGACGAGGATCAGCACCGTCATCGACAGCGCGACCCAGGTGGCCGGACCGACGCCGAAGGCGCTGGGCCCGTCGTGTCCGCCGGCATGCTCGGCCGCGGCCGCCAGCAGGTTCAGCAAATTAGCCATGGAGCGCCTCCTTGACCGCCGCGCGCGCGGCGTCGGCATCGACGGTCACGCCGGCAAGCCGGGCAACGATGTCGCCGGCGGCTTCGCCGGCCACCGCCTCGATCTCGCCGAGCGCGCTGGCACGGGCGCCCGCGATCCGCTCCTCGGCTTCGGCGAGGCGCTTGCCGATCACCGCGTCGGCGCTCGCCAGGCGGGCCTCGGTGGCCTTGGCCGCCTCGGCCTTGGCCTTGGCGATCACCGCCTGCGCCTCGGCTCGCTGGGCATTGGCGGCAAGGCGCCAGGCCTCTTCCTCGGCGTCCGCCGCCCTGCGCGCGGCTTCGGCCGCGGCGAGGTCGGCGGCGATCTGCTTGTCGCGCGCCTCGACGGTCGCCATCACCTTGGGGACCATGCCCCGGCCGATGACGAAGAAGATGAAGCCGAAGAAGATCAGCACCCAGAATAACTGGCTGGCGTAAGTCTCGGCTAGCTGCGCGATTTGAGGCATGGCGGAATCCGTGCACGATCCGGCCGAGGAGAAGTTCCCCGGCCGGTATTCAGGTCAGGTCGGTCGGTCAGGCGACGAAGATCAGGATCATCGCGACGACGAACGACAGCAGGCCCAGAAGCTCGGCCGCGGCGAAGCCGATGAACAGGCGGCCCTGCTGGCCGTCGGCGGCGCCGGGGTTGCGCAGCGCGCCTTCGAGGAACGAACCGAAGACGTTGCCCACACCGAGGGCAGCGAGGCCGGCGCCGATGGCAGCGAGACCGGCACCGAAAAGCTTAGCGGCTTGAGGATCCATTTTGAAACTCCTTTTCCTTGAATTCCGTTGGGTTGTAACGCGTACTTAGTGAAGGTTTTCAGCGTCGTTCAGGTAAATCGACGTCAGCAGCGCGAAGACGTAGGCCTGCACGCCCGCGACCAGGATCTCCAGCGCGCAGATCCCGATCATCAACGTGAAGCTGAGAAGCGAGACGACCGAACCGATGCCCACGCCGGCGTTGAGGCCGCTGATGACGAAGCCCGAGAGCACTTCGAGCAGCACGTGGCCGGCCATCATGGCGACGAAGAGACGCAGGCCGAGGCTGAACGGGCGGACGAGGAAGCTGACCAGCTCGATGCAGAAGATCAGCGGGATCATCGGCAGCGGCGTGCCGTGCGGCACGAACAGCGAGAAGAAGTGGAAGCCGTGCTTCCAGAAGCCGACCACCAGGACGATCGAGAACGACAGGATCGCCAGCACGCCCGTGGCGCTGAAATGGCTGGTGAAGGTGAAGGGGTGGAGGCCGGGAACCAGGGCCAGCGGCATCAGGCCCAGGACGTTGGCGAAGAGGATGAACATGAACAGCGAGAAGATGTACGGCACATACTTCTTGCCCGCCGGGCCGATATTGGAGGCGAGCATACCGTCGACGAAGCCGGTCATGCTCTCCACCGCCATCTGCCAGCGGCCGGGCACGAGCTGACGCTTCATCCCGCCCCAGACGAAGACGAGCAGCGCCAGGGTGGCGATGCCCATCCACAACGCCGAGTTGGTGAAGGGAATCTGATAGCCGGCGATCTGCCATTGATCGGTGCCGAACATCGGCTCGATCGTGAACTGATGCATCGGATCGACTTTGCCCGCTTCGGCCACGCCTATGCCTCTTGTTGCTTCATATGCACAACAGCGCCCCTCATGCGGCCCCGCCCCGCCTTGGCGGGCCCTGGGATCAATCGGGACGCCGGTTCGAAATCCGGATAATGTTCCTGAAGGCAACGAAAATTCCGAGGAACATCATCACCAGCAGACCCCAGGGCGAGGTCCCGGCAAAATGGTCGATGACCCAGCCGAGGAACGCACCGCCGCCGATCCCCCCGATCAGTTCGGCGAGGACGCGGTTGCCCATGCGATAGTTCACATCGGCTTCCGCGCCCGCGACCGGCCGGTTGCGCTCTTCCTCGCGCTCGCGGGCGGCCTTGAGCCGCGCCTCGAGCGCGTCGATGCGCGCGTCCTCGCCGATAGGGTCTCGTGCGGGCGGCTCGTCGCTCATGTCAGGCTCCTTTGCAGCAAGGGAACGTATGACACGCTCAACGGGTGCCCGCCGAGGGCGCCGACCCCTTAGGCGGGGGGTTTCTCCGAGTCAACCAAGTGTATGCCGCAAGCCGCGCGCCGGTACCCGGCGGCCGGCCATGCCGTTCATCCCGCCGGGTCCACGGCCGGCCGCGGCGTTTACTCTAAATTAAGGGGCCCGCGCGACCGCTTGTTAAATCGATGCGGATAGCGTCGGGGGTTCGGGGAGAAAACGGGGGAAGATCGCGTCCGCTATCCCGCGGGTGCGATTGCACGAGGAACACGGCCATGGCTTCCCCAAGGTTTGGATGCAACGACGGCTTCACCCTCGCCGCCCGCATGACCGACCGGCGCGGCTGCGACCGGCGCACGCCGGCCGCGCGGCTCGTCCAGGTCGCGCACGACGGCGACGCCGCCTATGCCCGCTGCCGCGACTTGTCCGACGCCGGCATGAAGCTCGATCTCACCGCGCCGCTCGAACTCAACGCCGAGGTCACGGTGTCGCTTTCCCCGACCGTCGTATTGTGCGGCACGGTCGTCTGGGTCAGCGGCCGCGAGTGCGGCATCGCCTTCGACGGACCGGTGGACAGCAGCGCCCTGCTCGATTCGGTCGACGCCGCGCCCGGCGCGGGCGGGACGCCCTCCACGCTCACCCTGCTCGGCGGCCGGAGCGGCGCGCAGGCCGGGCCCCGGCTTCCGGGCGCGCCGGCGCAGGCGCGCGTGCGGTTCGAGGCGGGACTGGCGGTGACGATCATGACCGGGCCGAACGAGGAACGGCGCGGCATGGTACGCTGGGCCCGGGACAACATCGCCGCGCTGGAGTTCACCGACGGCCGCGCCGCCCCGCACGGACTTCTGCCCAAGCCCGAGGGCGATTAGGTCGACGCCGGAAGGTGGCCCGGCTCAGGGGCAGCGGCTGTCGCGCCGCGGCGGGGCCGAGGTGCGCGTCTGCCAGCTTCCGTCGGGCCCCTGGTACTTCTCGCCCGGCACGGTCTGCGCGATCAGCAGGCAGCCCGAGGTGAAGGCGTATTCCTCCACCGTCGCGTGCTGCGCCTGCGCCTTCTGCGAATAGACCGCGCGGCGCTTGATGTTGAGGTCGTCCACCATGGCGCGCAGCGCGGCGTTGCCGGCGCCGACGATGCCCAGATAGCCGTCCATCTTCTCGCCGATCTGGCCGCCGGCGCGCGCAGCGGCATAGGCGGGGTCGCGCGCCTGGGCCTGCGCCAGCCCGGCGCCCGCGCCGAGGCCGAGCAGCGCCGCGCCGAACATGACAGCCTTCAACCGAACCGAACGATGCATCAGAATATCCCCGGATTGCTCTCGATCGTGTTGCCGGCGTCTTCAGCCAGCCGGTAGATCACTTCCTGCTTGATGTTGATGTTCAGCTCGATGACGATCGGCTTGTCCGGCGCGTTGACCGAAATACAGCCCGACAGCATCATGCCTCCCGCCAGCACCGTCGCCGCCGCGCCCCATGCGCGCCGGCCCGACCGCGCTGCCCCCTGCCCGATAGATCGCATGCGCGCGCTTGTCGCAGCCGGGGGACGCTTGGTCAATCCGGATGCGGTCATGGCAGGTCCCCGCTTTCCGCAGGCTGAATGCCGTTCGGCGCGGCGGGGCTTGCGAGCGGGGCCCGCGGCCGCCCCCGCGCGTCGAGCAGGCCCAGCGAGCGCGGATCGCGAACATAGGCGGGATCGTAGAGCGAACGGAACGAGGAGACGAGCTGGAAGAACGGCGCGCGCAGGTTGACGTTGAAGCGGATCGGCAGGCGCGCGATGCGCTCTGTCAGGAAGTTGCGCCGGGCGCTCGCCCCCTGGCGGATGCCGGCGAACTGCACGCGGGTGACGATCTCCCCGGCGAGCGGGCCGTTCATGGCGATCTCCATCTCGCGGTAGTCGAGCGACTTGAGCGCATCGAAAGCGAAGTTCGCCATGGCCGAAAGGTCCTTGTAGGTCAGCGCGCCGACATAGGAGACGTTGCCGCCGGGCGCCCGCGCGCGAAGCTGCCCGCCTTCGATGCGCCCGCCGTTCTCGTCGAACACCAGCGGCAGCGAGCCGTCGAACGTGCCCGTGACCGAAAGGTTGGCCACTTCCATCCGCTCCACCAGCCGGGCGGCGTCCACCCCCGACATCAGCAGCGTGTAGCGCCGCTCCTCGGCGATGCCGAGGCGCATCGTCACCGGCAGCAGGGTCAGCGTGCCGTCGAGGAAAGGCCAGGTCGCGCCCTTGACCGCCAGCACCGCATCGGGGCGCAGCTCGTATGTCAGCACCCCGTCGTTCACCTCGATGCCGGGATTGATCGCCGCGATCCTGATCTGCTGGTCGGGCGCGCTGACCTGGCCGAGCAGGTCGGTAAAGACGAGCGTGCCCGCCGCGCCCGTTACCGGGCCGAAGGCGGCGGCGAAGTCGAGCCCGTCGGTGGTGAAGCGGCCGCTGCTGGCGATGGTTTCCGCCGTCCAGTCGATGCGCCCGCGCCCGCGCACGATGCCGCGCGCGTTGGCGATGACGCCCAGCGCCTGGCGGGTGAGCGTATCGGGCTGGAGCCGGTCGTCGAACACGATGCCCGGCACGTCGAGGTCGGCATGGCCCCGCGCCGACCCCAGGTCGTGCCGCAGCGCCACCGCCAGTACCGCCCGGTCGCTGCCCGGCTCGCGCAGGTCGGCTTCGGCGGTGACGATGTTGCCGGCAAGCTCCAGCCGCGCCTCGCGCGCGACAAGCGGCTGGAAGCGGGCATCCCGCTCGCGGTCGTCGAGCCGGAAGCGGGCGCCGGACAGCGTCAGCCGGCCGTCGGCGAAGCGCCATGCCCCCTCGGCATCGACGATATCGAGCGGCACCGCGGCCAGCCGCACCTCGGACCCGGCGAAGCTGCCGGCGATGTCGCCGCCGACGCGCGCGCGCAGGTTGGCGATGCGAAAGTGCGAGGCGGCGGCGGGCGGCCCCAGTTCGACGTCGAGCGCGCGCGCCGCCAGCGTGCCCGGCCAGGCCATGCCCACCGGGCCGCTGCGAACGCGGATCGGGCTGTCGCCGAGCCGCCCGGTGAGATCGAGGGCCGGCGTGCCGGCGGCGATGCGCGTGCCGCGCGAATCGGCGGCGAGGATCGCGCCGCCGCGCGGCGGGCAGAGCATCAGGTCGCGGTGCTCGAACGTCAGGTCCGCCAGCGCCAGCCGGTCGAAGCGCAGCGTCGTGCAGCCGCGCCAGACGGCAAGGCCGCGCGCGGCGCCGAAGTTGCCCTCCAGCGGCAGCACCAGGTTCTCGGCCCGCCCGCCCGGCAGCGCGCCGGACACCCGCGCCTCGCCCGCGAAGCCCAGCGCGCCGTCGGCAAGCTGGACCAGCGCCAGCCGGGGCAGCGCGATACTGGCGTCGCCGGCGCGGTATTCGGGCATGGTCATGCGGGTGACGAACCGGCCGCCCGGCTGGTTTTCGAGCCGCCCGGAATCTGCGGCAGGCCGGCGCCGCCGGTCGCGAAGTTGCCCGCCAGCCGCGGCGGGCCGCCGTTGCCGGAGGCGAACTGGAAGCGCGAGACCGCAAGCAGCGCCGCCCCGCTCCCGCCGCGCAAGGCGGCCTGCGGCACCACCAGCGTGGTCGCCCCGCCCGACCGGCGCAGGATATAGCTGGCCGCGAGCCGGCTTCCCCGTCCCTCGCGCAGCAGGGCACCGCGGATCTGCGCGAGCAGCGGCGCGGCGAGCGTGTCCGATCCGGCGCGCTGCGCCTCGGCCAGCGTCCGGTCGAGCCCGGAGCCGAGATGCAGCCCCTGTCCGCCAAGCTCGCCCTCGATCTCGAAGCGGCCGCCCGCGCCCCGCACCACGCCCGAGGCGCCGAGCGCGGCCGCGCCCGCCTGCGGCGTGTCGATGCCGCGCCCGGTCAGGTCGTAGCGCAGCGTCAGCGCCTGCTTGCGCCAGGTGAAGCCGGCGGTGCCCTTCGCCCCGGCCATGCGCCCGTCGCCGAGCGCCAGCGCGCCGGCATCGAGCCCGGCCTTGCCCTCGACCCCGTCGAACGCGGGATCGAGCGTCGCGTCGATCTGCAGGTCGGCCTTGGCGAGCGCCAGCGCCGGGTCGGCGCAGTCCAGCCCCGCCAGCCGCAGGGGCCCGCGAAAGCGCGGCTTTTCCGCCGCGATCCGGATCGTGCCGTACAGCGTCGCCTTTGCCGAGCATTCGCCCGCCGCGATCCGCGGCGCGGCCGCGGCGACCACGCCGGCGAAGCCGCCGCGCAGGGCCCCGTGCCCTTCCAGCTTCACGCCGACCGGGCCGTGATCGCTTTCCAGCAGGCCCCGGCCGTCGACGATGGCGAGGTCCATCTCGGGCAGACGGAACGGCTCGGTGCGCTTGCCGCCGAACAGCGCCTTGTCGAGGCTGCCGAAGCTCAGCCTGCCGTCGCGGTAGCGGCCGTAGAGCCGGGGCCGGACCAGCGTGACCGCGCGAATCGCCGGCGCGCCCAGGCGCGGGGCCAGCTCGGTCTCGACCCGCTCGATGGTCAGGTCGGGACGGGCCGGGTCGCCGATGACGACATCGCGCAGCACCTGCCGGCGCGGGCCGATCGATTCGATGCGATAGCGGGCGGGCAGATCGTAGGTTTCGAGCTGGCCGGCGATCACCGTCCCGGCGATGCGCTCGCGCGCCAGCCAGACGCCGAGAAGCGCCGCGGCGAGCAGGCCCGCGAGCGCCGCCGCCGCCGGCCAGACACGCCGGCGGCGGCGGGCAAGCGCCGTTGCGGTCGTCTCCGGCGGATCGTCGTCTGCTTGCGCCATTCGCCGCACCCTTGCGCGCACGGCCGGGAAAGGCAATGCATCGGCTGCATGTCGCATGCGAGCGATCTCTTTCCTGAACGGGAACCCCGGCGCGAGTCCGGATCGCCCGGCCATGGCGCCGAGGGGCACCGCGCGCGGCTGCGAAAGCGGCTGCTGGAAGGCGGCGCGGACGCGCTCGGCGATCACGAGGTGATCGAATACCTGCTGATGACGGCGATCCCCCGGCGCGACGTGAAGCCGCTGGCCCGCGCGCTGATCCAGCGCTTCGGCTCGCTCGCCGGCGTGCTCAACGCCGATGCCGGAACGCTGGCCAGGCACCCCGGCATGGGCGAGACCAGCGCCGCCGCGCTCAAGATCGTCGCCCTCGCCGCCCGCCGGCTAGCGTGCACGGCGGTGCGCGAGCAGCCGGTGCTGGGAAGCTGGGAGGCGCTGGTCGATTACCTGACCATCGACATGGCGCACCTGACGGTGGAGCGCGTGCGCGTGCTCTATCTCAACAACCGCAACATGCTGATCCGGGACGAACATGTCGGCGACGGTTCGGTCGACGAGGCCGCGATCCACCCGCGCGAGGTGATCCGCCGCGCGCTGGACCTGGGCGCGACGGCGCTGATCCTGGCGCACAACCACCCCTCCGGCTCGCCCCAGCCGAGCCGCGCCGACATCCAGATCACCCTGCGCATCGCCGAAGCCGGGCGGCTGCTGGGCATCGTCGTCCACGACCACGTCATCATCGGGCGCGAGGGGCATGTGTCGCTCAAGGCGCAAGGGCTGATCTGATGTGCATAGCCGCCCTCGCCTGGCAGGCGCATCCGCGCTGGCTGCTGGTCGCGGCCGGCAACCGCGACGAGTTCCACGAGCGCCCCGCCGCGCCGCTCGGGCGGTGGGACGATCGGGCGAGCATCCTCGCCGGCCGCGACCTGCGCTCGGGCGGGACCTGGCTGGGCGTGTCGGAGGAGGGCCGCTTCGCGCTCGTTACCAACTTGCGCGGCCATGGCGGCCCCGACCCGGAGCGCCCCTCGCGCGGGGCGCTCGTCACCGACCTGCTGGCGGGCAGCGGCCCCTACGCCGATGCCGCGACGGCGCCGCTCGGCGCCTTCAACCCGTTCAACCTGATCCTCGCCGACCGCGAGAAGGCGCGGTTCCTCACCAATCGCCCCGACGATATTCGCGCGGTGCTGGCGCATGGCATCTACGGCCTGTCGAACGGCATGCTCGACGAACCCTGGCCCAAGACGCTGCAACTGAAAGGCGCGCTGCTCGACTGGCTGAACACCGACGCGGAGGACTTCGCGCCGCTGTTCGCCGCGCTGCACGCCGAAACGCGGCCCGAGATCGGCCTGCACCCGCGCGAGCCGTCCGACGTGCCGCTGGAGGCGCCCGACACCTCGGTGTTCATCCGCAACCCGGTCTACGGCACGCGCTGCAGCACCGTCGTCGCCATTGACCGCGCGGGGATAGGCGCCATCATCGAACGCCGCTATTCGCCGGACGGGCGGGCGGATGGAGAAACCCGCCTGGCCTTCGCCTGGCCCTGACTTCTGGGAGATATATTCCGTGCACCTGTCCTTGCGCTTCGACTTCCGCAACCCGGCCTTCGCCGGCACCGCCATGACCGACCGCTATGCCGCCGCGCTCGAGATGGCCGAATGGGCTGACGGCCTCGGCATCCCGGCAAGCATCGCGGTGTCCGAGCACCACGGCTCGGAGGACGGCTATATCCCCAGCCCCGCGCTGATGCTGGCGGCGATGGCCGCGCGCACGAAGAACGTGCGCCTCAGCGTCGCCGCGCTGATCGCGCCGTTCCACGATCCGCTGCGCATCGCCGAGGACTTCTGCGTGCTCGACAACCTCAGCAAGGGCCGCGTCGACCTGATCGTCGCGGGCGGCTACGCGCCCAGCGAGTTCGCCATGTTCGACGTGCCGATCAAGGAGCGTCCGAAACGGGTGACGGAGGCGGTCAACACGCTGAAGGCCGCCTTCGCCGGCAA
>JBAYPJ010000003.1:0-80326 GCA_041677785.1 Novosphingobium sp.
CCAGCGCGCTGGCCTTGCCCATGTCGAGCTGGCTGCCGTGGCGCGCTTTCAGCTCGGCCATGACCTTGCCCATGTCCTTGACGCTGGTGGCGCCGAGTTCGGCCTTGATCGCCGCGATCGCCGCCCGCGTTTCCGCCTCGCCCATCTGCTGGGGGAGGAATTCCTCGATCACCGCCAGCTCGCCGGCCTCCGCGTCGGCCAGCTCCTGGCGGCCGCCCTGCTGGTAGAGCGCGATCGATTCGCGGCGCTGCTTGGCCATCTTCTGGAGGACTTCCACCACCAGCGTGTCGTCGTCGGGAACCTGCGTCGCGGTCCGCAGCTCGATGTCGCGGTCCTTGAGCTTGGCCAGGATGAGGCGCACGGCGGCGAGGCGCGGCTTGTCGCCGGATTTCATGGCGGCCACCTGCGCCGCCTTGATCGAGTCGCGGATCATGTTTTTCCTGATTCCCGTGGATAGCCGCGCGGCGCGGCGGAATTGTCTATCTTAGGACTGGATTTTCCGTTTTCCTAGGTTGACGCACTGCACCATGAGGGGTAGCGGCCGGGCCTTAGCACCCATCGCCGGAAACCCCTAAACGGAGCGCCCCTCATCATGGCCGACGCCGCCCCTTCGCACGCGCCTCAACCCGGGGCTGAAAGTCCCAAGGGCGCGACCGGCGTTCTGGTCCTGGCCGATGGCCACGTCGCCTGGGGCCGCGGCTTCGGCGCCACGGGCCAGGCGGTGGGCGAGCTGTGCTACAACACCGCCATGACCGGCTATCAGGAGGTGATGACCGATCCCTCCTACGCCGCGCAGGTCGTCACTTTCACGTTCCCGCACATCGGCAACGTCGGCGTCAACGACGAGGACCTCGAGTCGCAGGTCGAAGGCGCGGTTGGCTGCGTCGTGCGCGAGGATGTGACCGCCCCGTCGAACTTCCGCGCGCGCGGCGGTTTCGCCGAATGGATGGAGGCCAAGGGCAAGATCGGCCTTGCCGGCGTCGACACCCGCGCGCTCACCCGCCGTATCCGCCAGTCGGGCGCGCCCAACGTGGTCATCGCGCATGACCCGGACGGCAACTTCGACATCCCGGAGCTGGTCAGGCGCGCCCGCGACTGGCCGGGGCTGGAAGGCATGGACCTTGCCCGCGTCGTCTCGCGGCAGCAGCAGGAAGGCTGGGAAGGCGGCGTCTGGGCGCTGGGCCGGGGCTATGCCCGCTCGCCGCGCGATGCCCGGCCGCATGTCGTGGCGGTGGACTTCGGCGCCAAGGACAACATCTTCCGCAACCTGGTGAAAGCCGGCGCGCGCGTCACCGTGGTGCCCGCGCAGACGCCGCTCGCCGATATCCTGGCGTTGCAGCCCGACGGCGTGTTCCTGTCGAACGGTCCGGGCGATCCGGCCGCGACCGGCGCCTATGCCGTGCCCATGATCCAGGGCCTGCTGGAACGCGACATGCCGCTATTCGGTATCTGCCTGGGCCACCAGATGCTGGCGATCGCCGCGGGCGCGACCACCACCAAGATGCACCAGGGCCACCGCGGCGCCAACCATCCGGTCAAGCGGCTGGAGGACGGCGTGGTCGAGATCACGTCGATGAACCACGGCTTCTCGGTGGACAACACCCGCCTGCCCGGGAGCGTGACCGAAACGCACGTCTCGCTGTTCGACGGTTCGAACTGCGGCATCTCGGTCCGGGGCAAGCGCGCCTTCGGCGTGCAATACCACCCCGAGGCGAGCCCGGGGCCGCAGGACAGCTTCTATCTGTTCGAGCGGTTCCTTGGGATGCTGGCGGCCTGACGCCCGTTGCGACTGGAGAACGACATATGAGCCTCACCGAACTCGAACAGCACGCCTACGCCTATTACGTCGCGACCGACGCCGCGCAGTTCAGCGCCGCGCCGCGGTTCTATCCCTATGGCGAGCTGACGCTGATCTTCGCCGACAAGATCCAGGTGGCGACGCGCAAGTTCGGGCGCCAGGTCCATTCCCGCGCGAACGTGGTCGCAGGGGCGCTGATCGACAAGCTGATCGCCGCGGGGGCCTATTCGACCACGCAGAACGAATTCGGCGGCTCGATGCACCAGTTCCAGGAGCCGGCCTACAAGGCCTTCCTGAAAGCGGAACAGGAAGCCGATCCGATCATCCAGCAGGCGAAAGCGCAGGGTTCCGCGTTCTGGGACCAGGCCTTCGCCCGGCTCACCGGCCAGTAAGACTTTAGGAAGCCCATGCCCAAGCGCACCGACATCTCCTCGATCCTCGTCATCGGCGCGGGTCCCATCGTCATCGGCCAGGCCTGCGAGTTCGACTATTCGGGCACGCAGGCGATCAAGGCGCTGAAGGAGGAGGGCTACCGCGTGGTCCTCGTCAACTCCAACCCGGCGACGATCATGACCGACCCCGACATGGCCGACGCCACCTATATCGAGCCGATCACGCCGGAAGTCGTCGCGCGCATCATCGAGAAGGAGCGGCCCGACGCGGTGCTGCCCACCATGGGCGGGCAGACCGCGCTCAACACCGCGCTGGCGCTGTTCAACGACGGCACGCTGGAGAAGTTCGGCGTCCAGATGATCGGCGCCGACGCCGATGCCATCGACAAGGCCGAGGACCGCCAGCGCTTCCGCGAGGCGATGGACCGGATCGGCCTGGAAAGCGCGCGCTCGGGCGTCGCGCATTCGGTGGACGAGGCTTTCGCGGTGCTGGAAAAGACCGGCCTGCCGGCGATCATCCGCCCCAGTTTCACGCTGGGCGGCACCGGCGGCGGCGTCGCCTACAACAAGGCGGAGTTCGAGACGGTCGTGCGCTCGGGCCTCGACGCCTCGCCGACCAACGAGGTGCTGATCGAGGAAAGCCTGCTGGGCTGGAAGGAATACGAGATGGAGGTCGTGCGCGATCGCGCCGACAACGCCATCATCATCTGCTCGATCGAGAACGTCGACCCGATGGGCGTCCACACGGGCGATTCGATCACCGTCGCCCCGGCGCTGACGCTGACCGACAAGGAATACCAGATCATGCGCTCGGCGAGCATCGCCGTGCTGCGCGAGATCGGGGTCGAGACGGGTGGTTCCAACGTGCAGTTCGCGGTCAATCCGCAGGACGGCCGCCTGATCGTCATCGAGATGAACCCGCGCGTCTCGCGCTCGTCGGCGCTCGCCTCGAAGGCGACCGGCTTTCCCATCGCGCGCGTGGCGGCCAAGCTCGCGGTCGGCTACACGCTCGACGAGATCACCAACGAGATCACCGGCGCCACGCCCGCCAGCTTCGAGCCGACGATCGATTACGTCGTCACCAAGATCCCGCGCTTCGCCTTCGAGAAGTTCAAGGGGGCCGAGCCGCTGCTGACCACGGCCATGAAGTCGGTCGGCGAGGTCATGGCCATCGGCCGCAATTTCAAGGAATCGCTGCAGAAGGCGCTGCGCGGGCTGGAAACGGGGCTCGACGGCTTCAACCGCGTGGTCGAGCTGGCAGACGCCGATCGCGACGCGATCAAGGCGGCGCTCGCCCGCGCGACGCCCGACCGGCTGCTGAACGTCGGCCAGGCCTTCCGCGAGGGCTTCACGGTGGAGGAGATCCACGCGATCACCCATTACGATCCGTGGTTCCTGCGCCATATCGAGGAGATCATCGCCGAGGAGGCGAAGATCATCGCCGAAGGCCTGCCGATCGAGGCGGCCGAGCTGCGGCGCCTCAAGGCCATGGGCTTTTCCGACAGACGCCTGGCGATTCTGGCGGTCCGCTCGGTCCATGTCGCCGGCGGCCTCGGCGAGACGCGCGCGGGGCGGCACGGGCTGCTGCACGACGCGATCAAGGCGATGGCCGGCGCGACCAGCGAGGACGAGGTGCGCGAGCTGCGCCGCAAGCTCGGCGTGCATCCGGTGTTCAAGCGCATCGATAGCTGCGCCGCCGAGTTCGAGGCGGTGACGCCCTACATGTATTCGACCTACGAGGCGCCGATGTTCGGTGAGCCAGAGGACGAGGCGGCGCCCTCCGACCGGCGCAAGATCGTCATTCTCGGCGGCGGGCCGAACCGCATCGGCCAGGGCATCGAGTTCGACTACTGCTGCGTCCACGCCTGCTTCGCGCTGGCCGAGGCGGGCTTCGAGACGATCATGGTCAACTGCAACCCGGAGACGGTGAGCACCGACTACGACACGTCCGACCGGCTCTACTTCGAGCCGCTGACGGCCGAGGACGTGCTGGAGATCCTGCGCGTCGAGCAGCAGAACGGCGAGCTGGTCGGCGTCATCGTCCAGTTCGGCGGGCAGACGCCGCTCAAGCTGGCGCAGGCGCTGGAGGACGCGGGCATCCCGATCCTCGGCACCTCGCCCGATGCCATCGACCTGGCCGAGGACCGCGAGCGCTTCGCCGCGCTGGTCGAGAAGCTGGGCCTCAGGCAGCCGGCCAACGGCATCGCCCGCAGCCGCGACGAAGCGGTCGCGGTGGCGTCGCGCATCGGCTATCCCGTGCTGATGCGGCCCAGCTACGTGCTCGGCGGCCGCGCCATGGAGATCGTCGACAGCGTCCAGCAGCTCGACGACTACATCGCCACCGCCGTCCAGGTTTCCGGCGACAGCCCGGTGCTGATCGACCAGTACCTGCGCGACGCGATCGAGTGCGACGTCGATGCGCTCTGCGACGGCGAGCAGGTGGTCATCGCCGGCGTCATGCAGCACATCGAGGAGGCGGGCATCCATTCGGGCGACAGCGCGTGCACGCTGCCGCCCTACAGTCTCTCGTCCGAGATCGTCGCCGAGATGGAGCGCCAGGCGGAAGCGCTGGCCTTCGCCCTCGGCGTGCGCGGGCTGATGAATATCCAGTTCGCGGTGAAGGACAGCCCCGAGGGGCAGCAGGTCTATCTGATCGAGGTCAACCCGCGCGCCTCGCGCACCGTGCCGTTCGTCGCCAAGGCGATCGGCCAGCCGGTCGCCAAGATCGCGGCGCGGGTGATGGCAGGCGAGAAGCTGGCCGGCTTCCCGCCGTTCCGGCGCGAGCTGGACTACATGGCGGTGAAGGAGGCGGTGTTCCCCTTCGCCCGCTTCCCCGGCGTCGATCCGGTGCTTTCGCCCGAGATGAAATCGACCGGCGAGGTCATGGGCATCGACCGCGATTTCGCCACGGCCTTCGCCAAGTCGCAGCTTGGCGCGGGCACCGTGCTGCCGCAGAGCGGCACCGCCTTCGTCTCGGTCAAGGACGGCGACAAGGCGGTGATCCTGCCGGCGGTGCGCCAGCTCGTCGCGCTCGGCTTCACGATCATCGCGACCGGCGGGACGCAGCGCTATCTTGCCGATGCCGGCGTGCCGGTGGAGCGGGTGAACAAGGTGGCCGAAGGCCGGCCGCACATCGTCGACCGCATCATCGACGGCGACCTTGCGCTGATCTTCAACACCACCGAAGGCTGGCAGAGCCTCAAGGATTCGCAGTCGATCCGGGGTTCGGCGCTGGTCGGCAAGGTACCCTACTTCACCACCGCGGCGGCTTCGCTGGCGGCGGCGCAGGGGATCGCGGCGCAGCGCGGCAGCCGGCTTGAAGTGCGTTCGTTGCAAGCCTATTATAACTGAAACAAATCGGCCCCCCTGACTTTTTGACGAATTGAGCCGTTTCCCACGCGGAACCGGACGGGGGGTTTTAGTCGCCAATGAGGGGGCGACAGGAGGTATGTAGAATATGGCGAGTGTCGAGAAGCTGCCGATGCTGGCGGAAGGCTATGAGAAGCTGACGACCGAGCTGAAAGCGCTGCGCGAGGAGCGGCCGCGGATCGTCGACGCGATCGAGGAGGCGCGCGCGCATGGCGACCTGTCGGAAAACGCCGAGTACCATGCCGCCAAGGAGCGCCAGGGCCAGGTCGAGGCGCAGATCGCCGATCTGGAGGACAAGGTCAGCCGCGCCAATATCATCGATCCCGCGAGCCTTTCGGGCGACCGCATCATCTTCGGCGCCACGGTCACGCTGCTCGACGATGACGACAAGCCGGTACGCTATCAGATCGTCGGGCCTTACGAGGCCGACGCCAAGGCGGGCCGGATCAGCTACAACTCCCCGCTGGGCCGCGCGCTGATCGGCCGCAAGGTGGAGGAGGAGATCGAGGTCACGGTGCCCTCGGGCGACCGCTTCTACGTGGTCGACAAGATCGAGTTCATCTGACGCGGCCGTTCGTCCCGGCTTTCGCCGGGACGACGTAGCTCAATCGGCCGTCGGCAGTTCCGGCTCGAGCAGCCGGTGCAGGTGCACGATCACGTATTTCATCTCGGCATCGTCGACGGTGCCCTGCGCCTTCCCGCGCCATGCCTCTTCGGCGGCCGCGTAGTCGGCATAGACGCCGACGAGGTCCATCTTGTCGAGATTGATGAAATCGAGGCCCTGCGGGTCGCGAACGCGGCCGCCCATTACGAGGTGGAGTTTCTGCATCGGTGCCTGGATCCTGCGGGAGGGAACAGGGCGCCCCTGTACTATTGTGCAGGTGCGAAGGGCAAGTGTCAGCCGCGCAGTTTTCCGGCAAGTTCGACGGCCTTGCGCAGCAGCCGCTGCGCCGCCTCGCCGGCGTTGTCGGCCGCCTCCTCGGCGGGCGCGGCCAGCTTGCCGGCCTTCTGCGCGATCGCCTCGCCCTGGCGGCGCAGCTCGCTGCCGGCGTCCTCCGCGCGCTCGACCGCCTGGCGGCCGAGCGTGAGCCCGGCGGCGCCGGCGGCTTCGGCCAGCGACAGGGCATGACGCGCCAGCTTGCGCCCGTTGCCGCGCGCCAGCAGCCCGCCGGCGACAAGGCCCAGCGCGACGCCGCCGGCGATGAGCATGCCGGGGTGATCGCGCACGAAATCGGCCACGGGCTTGCCGGCTTCCTCGGCCTGGGGTTCGGTCAGCTTGACCACGTTGGATTCAGTCATCCTCGTCATTCCTTTCCTCGTCTCCGGCCAGCATCCGGCCGATCAGACTGATGATGGGGCCGCGCAGGAACCAGACCGCCAGCGCCGCCGCGGTGCCCGCGACGATGCCCTTGTTCTCGTTCGCCACTTCGGCCGCCTCGGCGATCACCTCGCCCGCGCGGTCGGCGATGCGGCCGCCGATGCCGCGCGCCGTGAGATCCTCCTGCACCTGGGCAAGATGGCCGTGGAATGCCCGGTGCGCGGCGTTGCGCGCGGCCTTGGCCTGTTCGAGCGCGCGCGCCGTCATGGGGCCTCCCGATTGGCCAGCGCCGCGGTCAGGCCACGCCACATCCCCACCGCGATCGCCGTGCAGAGGAGCGCGACGATCGCCAGCCCGCCGAACACCGCCAGCGTCGCCCCCAGCGCCCCCAGCGCCGGCGTCAGCGCGACGACCAGCCCGACGGTGAGCGCCACCAGCGAGAAGAAGGCCAGCGCCAGGGCCAGCCCGCCCAACAGCGCGATCCACTTGAGCCGGGCCGCCGCATGGCTCGCCCGCGCCTTCTGCAGCTCCGCCTCGGCCCTGGCCAGCGCCACCCCGCGATCGACCAGCGTGCGCAGGTCGTCCTCGAGATGGCGGTGCCGGGCCGCCTCCTCGGCCGCGCCATCGGCCGCCGGCGAGGGCGGCTGTTCATCCACGGTGTTCATGCGGTCCGTCAGGGTCAGTCGCTCGATCCCCGCAGCAACCGCGCCAGCAGGAAACCGCCCACCGCGGCGATGCCGACGGCAAGGCCGGGGCTCTGGCGGACGAACTGCTTGGCGTCCTCGGTCAGATCGTCGAGGCTCTTGGCGTCGAGCCGTGCGGCCGCGTCCTGCATCGACTGGGCCGCGCTGCGGGCATAGTCGCCGTACTTCGCGCCGACCTTGTCGTCGATCAGGCCGGCGTTTTCGGACACCAGCTTGCCCAGCCCGGCGATCGCCTCGCTCGCCTTGGCCTTGCCGTCGTTGGCATAGCCTGTGGCTTTCTCCTTGGCCTGCGCGGTCCATTCGCCGCCGGTCGAGCTGAGCTTGTCGCGATAGAGGTCGGCGCGCTCCTGCGCCTCCTTGCCCAGCGCCTGCGCCCCGGCCTTCGCCTCCTCGATTGCCTTCGCGAAGCGTTCCTTGGCCGGCGCCTCGCCCGTGGCAGCCGGATTTGCGAGAGTGTCGTCCATGTCGTCTTTCCTCCTTGAGCGGCGCATGTGATTCCGTGACGTGTAGCACAAGTCGCGCGGCAATGCTGCAACGCGGCTTGCCTGCATGGGTTCCCCTGCTAAGGACCGCGGAAAGCGTCGCTGCTCACTATTTCGGGCCGCTCACCAATCCGGCCGCTCACCAATTCGAAAGGACTCAGCATGACCGCCATCATCGATATCCACGGCCGCGAGATCCTGGACAGCCGGGGCAACCCGACGGTCGAGGTCGATGTCCTGCTCGACGATGGCAGCTTCGGCCGCGCCGCGGTGCCGTCGGGCGCGTCGACCGGCGCCCACGAGGCGGTCGAGCTGCGCGATGGCGACAAGTCGCGCTATCTCGGCAAGGGCGTGCTGAAGGCGGTCGACGCGGTGAACGGCGAGATCCGCGAGAACCTGCTCGGCCTCGACGGCGAGGACCAGCGCGACATCGACCTTACCATGATCGCGCTCGACGGGACGGAGAACAAGGGCCGCCTCGGCGCCAACGCCATCCTCGGCACCAGCCTCGCCATCGCCAAGGCGGCGGCGAATGCGCGCGGGCTGCCGCTCTACGCCTATGTCGGCGGCGTGTCGGCGCATGTCCTGCCGGTGCCGATGATGAACATCATCAACGGCGGCGAACATGCCGACAACCCGATCGACTTCCAGGAATTCATGGTCATGCCCGTCGGCGCGCCGACGCTGGCCGAGGCGGTGCGCTGGGGCGCGGAGATCTTCCACACGCTCAAGAAGGGCCTGCATGAAAAGGGCCTGGCGACCGCGGTGGGCGACGAGGGCGGCTTCGCGCCGAACCTGGCCAGCACGCGCGACGCGCTGGACTTCATCATGGCATCGATCGAAAAGGCCGGCTTCAAGCCCGGCAGCGAAGTGGCGCTGGCGCTCGACTGCGCGTCCACCGAGTTCTTCCGCGACGGCAAGTACGAGATTTCGGGCGAGGGGCTCTCGCTCTCGCCGACCCAGTTCGCCGACTATCTCGCCGATCTGGCCGGCGCCTATCCGATCCGTTCGATCGAGGACGGCATGGGCGAGGACGACTTCGAGGGCTGGGCCGCGCTCACCGCCAGGATCGGCGACAAGGTGCAGCTCGTCGGCGACGACCTGTTCGTGACCAATCCCAAGCGCCTGACGATGGGCATCGGCAAGGGCCTGGCCAATTCGCTGCTGGTCAAGGTCAACCAGATCGGCTCGCTGACCGAGACGCTGGAAGCCGTCTCGATCGCCCAGCGCAACGGCTATACCGCGGTCATGTCGCACCGCTCGGGCGAGACCGAGGACGCGACCATTGCCGACCTCGCCGTCGCCACCAACTGCGGCCAGATCAAGACCGGCTCGCTCGCCCGCTCGGACCGGCTCGCCAAGTACAACCAGCTCATCCGTATCGAGGAGGAACTGGGCGACGCGGCGGTCTATGCCGGCGAAAGCGCGTTCGGCCGATTGGCGGGGTGATATGATGTCGTCCCGGGTCAAGCCCGGGACGACGAATTCAAGCCGGCAGCGCTGCGGTCAGCCGTCCGATCTGGCCTTCGTCAAGCTTCAGGCTGACCGCGCCCACCAGGCCCGCGAGCTGTTCCGCGCTCGTCGCGCTGGCGAGCGGGGCGGCGATGCCGGGCTGGGTGCCCAGCCAGGCCACGGCGACCTGCGCGGGCGTGGCGCCGGTCTCGGCCGCCACCGCGTCCAGCACCGGCAGCATCGCCCAGCCGCCGTTCTCGGCGAATTCGCGGGCGCCGTGGCCGCGCGCCGAGCCTTCGAGGTCGGCGGGGGTGCGGAACTTGCCCGAAAGGAAGCCGGAGGCGAGCCCGTAATAGGGCAGCACGGCGATGCCGCGCGCGACGCACAGGTCCTGCAGCGCGCCTTCGTAATCGTGCCGCCAGACCAGGTTGAACTTGGGCTGGAGCACGGTGAACGGCGTTGCGCCCATGCGGTCGGCCAGCGCGATGATCTCCGCCAGCCGCTCGGCGGTGTAGTTCGATGCGCCCAGCTCGCGCGCCTTGCCGGCCTTGACCAGCGCGTCATAGCCCGCGACGACTTCGTCGAGCGGCGTGGTCAGATCGTCGCGGTGGGCGTAGTAGATGTCGACATAGTCGGTGCGCAGCCGCTCCAGCGAACCGGCGAGCGCGGCCGCCACCTTTTCGGGCTTCAGCGCATAGGGCGGGCCGCCCATGCCGGTCTTGGTGGCGATCAGCATGTCGGCCCGCACGCCGCGGCTTTCCATCCATTCGCCCAGGACCGTCTCGGATTCGCCGCCCTTGTTGCCGGGTACCCACGCGGAATAGCCCTCGGCGCTGTCGATCATCCGGCCGCCGGCCTCGTAGAAAGCGTCGAGGATGGCGAAGCTGCGGTCGCGGTCGAGCGTCCAGCCGAAGACGTTGCCGCCGAAGCAGAGCGGGATGCCGCCGATGCCGGGGTGGGCCGGCCCGCCGCTCACGACCAGCGTTCCTTGAGGTCGAGCAGCGCGATCGCCGCCTTGGCCGCCTCGCCGCCCTTGTCCTTCTGCTGCGGGTCGGCGCGGACGAGAGCCTGCGCCTCGTTCTCGACCGTGAGGATGCCGTTGCCGATGGCGACGCCGTCCATCGTCAGCGCCATGATGCCGCGCGCGCTTTCGCCGGCGACGATCTCGAAGTGATAGGTCTCGCCGCGGATGACGACGCCGATGGCGACGTAGCCTTCGTAGTCGCCGCCCTGGTCGGCCAGCGCGATGGCGCCCGGGATCTCCAGCGCGCCGGGGACGGTGACGACGTCCGCCTGGTGGCCCGCCGCCTTGATCGCTGCCCGGGCGCCGGCGACCAGCATGTCGTTGAGGTGGTCGTAGAAGCGCGCTTCGACGATGAGGAACTTGGCCATGCGGGCTCCCGTGTCAGGCAATCGGACGTTCGCCCGCGATCGACAGGCCATAGCCTTCGAGCGCGACCAGCGAATGCTGCGTGTTGGTAAGCAGGATCATGTTGTGGATACCCAGTTCGGTAAGGATCTGGGCCCCCACGCCATAGTCGCGCAGTTCCTCCAGCGGCGGCGTTTCGCCGGCGCGGACGCTGTTCTTGATCTCGATCGAGCGCGTCATCAGCCGCTGCATCGGGCGGTTGATCACCACGATGACCCCACTGCCTTCCTCGGCGATGATTTCCATCGAGCGGTGCAGCAGCTCGGACCGTTCGCCCGTTTCGCCGAAGATGTCGGAGAAGATCGACAGCGTGTGCATGCGCACCAGTGTCGGCTGGCTGGGGTCCGGACGGCCCTTGACCAGGGCCATGGTTTCGTCGCCGGTCGCCTTGTTGTGGTAGGTGATCGCGCGCCAGTCGCCGCCCCAGCGGCTGGTGAAGGCCAGCTCCGCCTTCTTGACCACCAGGTGATCGTGCCTGCGACGATAGGCGATGAGGTCTCGGATCGTGCCGATCTTGAGGTCGTGCATCCGCGCGAAGGCGACGAGGTCTTCCATCCGGGCCATGGTGCCGTCGTCGCGCATGATCTCGCAGATCACGCCCGAGGGGTTGAGCCCGGCGAGGCGCGAGATGTCGACCGCCGCCTCGGTGTGGCCGGCGCGAACCAGCACGCCGCCGTCGCGCGCGCGCAGCGGAAAGACGTGGCCGGGGGTGACGATATCGTCGCGGCTCTTGGTGCCGTCGATGGCGACGCTGATCGTGCGCGCGCGATCGCCGGCGGAAATGCCGGTGGTGACACCCTCGCGCGCCTCGATCGAGACGGTGAAGGCGGTCTCGTGGCGGGTGCCGTTGTTGCGGCTCATCAGGTCGAGCCCGAGCTGATGGCAGCGCTCGCCGGTCAGCGTCAGGCAGATCAGGCCGCGGCCGTGCGTCGCCATGAAGTTGATCGCGGCCGGCGTCGCCATCTGCGCGGGGATGATGAGGTCGCCCTCGTTCTCGCGGTCCTCGTCGTCGACGAGGATGAACATGCGGCCGTTGCGCGCCTCGTCGATGATCTCCTCGATGGGGACGAGCACGGGGCGGTCGTCGTTGGTGAAGAGGAAGCGTTCGAGCTTGCCCAGCGTCTCCACGGTCGGGTTCCACCCGGTTTCGGTGCAGTCGCGCAGGGTGTTGGCGTGGAGCCCGGCGGCGCGGGCCAGGCCCGCCCGGGTCATGCCGCCATCGGCGACGAGCTGGCGGACGCGTTCGATCACATTCGTAGGCATTGGACGACTCGTAAGTTCACATTAAAATGTGGCGCTGCCTGCGCCTTCACATCGCGTCTGTCAATCGCCCTTGAACGCCGGCTTGCGCTTGGCGAGGAAGGCATCCACCGCTTCGGCGTGATCGGCGGTGGTGTGCGCTGCCGCCTGCATGGCCGAAGCCATTTCGAGCAGGGTGGCCAGGTCGGCGCGGCGGCCTTCCCACAGCAGCCGCTTGGTCATGCGCACGGCGTGCGGCGGGTTGGCGGCGATGCGCCGGGCGAGGGCGCGCGCGGCGTCCATCAGCTCGGCGTCGGGCACGACTTGCGAGACGAGGCCGCAGGCCAGCGCCTCGCCGGCGTCGATCATGTCGCCGGTCAGCGCCATCTCGGCCGCCTTCGACCAGCCGATCACGCGCGGCAGCAGCCACGAGCCGCCATCGCCGGCGATCAGGCCCAGCTTGACGAAGCTTTCCGCGAAGCGCGCGCTTTGCCCGGCCACGCGCAGGTCGCACATGCAGGCAAGGTCGCAGCCCGCGCCGATCGCCGGGCCGTTGACCGCCGCGATCACCGGCACTTCCAGCGCGGCGAAGGCCAGCGGCAGCCGCTGCACGCCGCGCTTGTAGGCCAGGCGGGTCCTGACCGGCGTGCCGGCGTTGACGTTGCCGCCGGGCCGCATCTCCTGGATGTTGCCGCCCGAGGAGAAGCCCTTGCCCGCGCCGGTGAGGATGGCGACCCGCGCCGTCGGATCGGCTTCCAGCCGCGCCAGCGCCGCTAGCAGGGCGTCGATCACTTCGTGGTCGGTGATGGGGTTGCGCATCTCGGGCCGGTTGAGCGTCAGCGTGACGATGCCGTCGTCGCCGGCTGTGTAGAGGACCGCGTCGGTCAAGGTCGTTCTCCTGCTTGTCGCGCCAGGCGCCGTTGGGGCGATAAGCGCAACGCCGCGCAGCGCCAAGCCTTGACGGCAGTGCCTCCGCCCGCGCAGGTTCGCGGGCGGAACGAGGGAAAGGAATGTCCATGGCAGAGTTTCAGCGCGCCAGCGGCGTGGCTATCGTGACCGGCGCGGCCGGCGGCATGGGATCGCATTGCGCGCGGCTGCTGGGCGAGGGCGGCTGGACCGAGCTGATCCTCTGCGACCTGGACGAAGCGCGGCTGGCGCCCGTCGCGGACGGCCTGCGGGCGAAGGGCGCGCGGGTCGACCTGCTCGGCGGCGAGATCACCGACCCGGCCTTTGCCGAGCGGCTGCTGGCCAGGGTCGGCGGACGCGGGATCGGTGCGGTGATCCACACCGCGGGCGTCTCCCCCGCGATCTTCGGGGACAAGGACAAGCTGCTGGAAATCAACCTCGACGCCACGCAGGCGATCGTCGATGCCGTCCGCCCGCAGATGGCCGAAGGCGGCGCGGTGGTGCTGTTCGCCTCGATGGCCAGCTATTTCCCCATCTCGCCCGAAGCCGACGCCGCCTTCGAGGCGCCGCTGCCGGCGGGCGGCACGGCGGAGCTGCGGCACCTCGTGCCCGATGCGGGCGCGGCCTATACGCTGTCGAAGCGCGCGGTGCGGGCGATTGCCAAGCGCGAGGCCAAGGCCTTCGGCGCGGGCAAGGCGCGGATCGTCTCGATGTCGCCGGGGCTGATCGACACGGCGATGATGGCGGGCGAGAAGAACCCGCAGACCGAGGCGATGCTGGCGGGCGCTGCGCTGCCCCGGCTCGGCCGCCCGGAGGAGCTGGCGGCGGCGGCGGTGTTCCTCGCCTCGCCGCAGGCCGGGTTCATCACCGGCTGCGACCTGCGCGTCGACGGCGGCGCGCTGTCCTCCTTGGGGATTTAAGGCCGTCCCGGGTCGAGCCCGGGACGACTATGTCGCCTCAGCCCTGCTTCTGGCCGGCGCTCATCATCTTGCTGATGTCGACCTGCCCGGTCGCGAGGCCGCCCATGAAGCCGCCGTCGACCGGCAGCACCACGCCGTTGACCACGCCGGCCGCGTCGCTGTTGAGCAGCACCAGCGGGCCGGCCTGCTCGGCGGGCGTGGTGTAGCGGCCGAGCGGCTCGGCGGCGGCGTCGACCACTTCCTTGCCCGAGGTCGCGTGGAAGGTCGCCATCATCGGCGTCTGCGTGGGCGAGGGCAGCGAGCAGTTGATGCGAATGCCCTGCTTGATCAGGTGCGCGCCCATGAACTGGGTCCAGACGATCACCGCCTCCTTCGAGAAGGCATAGCCCTCGGCGACATGCTCGGGATGCGCCTCGGCCCAATCCGCCGCGGCCTGGAAGCCCTTGGTCTGCAGCAGCTCCATGTGGACGGGGATGCGGCGGCTCCAGCCCAGGCCGCCGGTCGAGGCGATCGAGACGATGGCCGAGCCCTGGCCCATCAGCGGCAGGACGGTGTCGGTCAGGTGGCGGGTGCCGATGAAGTTCACCTTGAAGGTGTCCATCGGCGGGAAGGCGCCGCCGCCGGCAAGGCCCGCGCAGTTGAACAGGCCGTCGATCCGGCCGCCGATCGCGGCGACGCCGGCTTCGATCGAGACGGCGTCGCGCAGGTCGATCTGGTTGAACGATGCGAGCGGCAGCGCGCTCTGCTTGAAGTCCAGGCCGTGCACTTCGGCGCCGAGGTCGAGCAGGATCTTCGCGGTCGCCTCGCCCATGCCCGAAAAGCAGCCGCTGACGATGACGCGCTTGCCCTTGTAGCCCAGAATATCGCTCATGCTTTCCATCCTTCCTGTCGCCGACACGGCCGGCCTAGAGTCCTGACCCGGACGCGGTGATGGCGGCAGACCGCGCCGCCTTCAACCGCGCCCTTGCCTGATCGCTCGGGCGATGGAGCCCCTACAGCCGCACGTTGCCCGGCCGCGAATCGTCCTTGTCGCGCGTGCCGAGCTGCTCGCGCGCCTTGGCGCGGATATAGGCGTGGATCTGGCGGATCTGCGTGTCGGTCAGGTGCTGGAACCGCGGCATGCCGTTTTCCATCAGCGCCCCGCTCTTGAGCAGTTCGCTGAACGTGTCGAGCCGCAGCGCGATCGCCGATTCGCGCAGGTCCGGCCCCGGCGTGCCGGTGGCCTGCATGCCGATGCCGTGGCAGGCCGCGCACGAGATCGACAGCGCCTTGCCGGCCTGGATGTCAGCCTCGTTGAGAACCAGCGCGGGATCGTCGAGGGCGTGGACCTTCATGTCGGGGCCGGGCGCCGGTTCGAGCCTGGCCTTGCCGTCGATCGCGAAGGTGAGCAGGCGGCGCGGCTGCTGGCCGTATTTCCAGCCCACGTTCATGAAGTTGCCATAGGCGGCGGTGGTGCCGCCGTAGCCGACCAGGATCGAGACGTACTGCTTGCCGCCCACGCTGTAGCTCATCGGCGCGGCGATGATCCCCAGCCCGGCGTCGAACTGCCACAGGTTCTTGCCGCTGGCGGCGTCATAGGCGTTGAACGTGCCCTCGGCCGTGCCCTGGAACACCAGCCCGCCCGCCGTCGCCAGCGTGCCGCCGTTCCACAGGTTCTTGTTCTGGACGCGCCAGGCTTCCTTCTGCGTCACCGGGTCCCAGGCGACGAGGTAGCCGTGGCCGTCGCCTTCCTTCTTGATGATCGGCTCCAGCAGCAGGCCCATGACGTTGAAGGCGTTTTCGCTGGCCTCGCCGTCCCTGGCGAAGCGCGCGCCGATCTGATGGATCGGGATGTAGACGAGGCCGGTCCGCGGGCTGTAGCTCATCGCCTGCCAGTTGTGGCCGCCGATCGTGCCGGGCCAGATTTCGGTCAGGCCGGTCTCATAGCGGATGTTGGGCTCCTCGATCGGGCGCCCGGTCTCCATGTCGATGCCCTTGGCCCAGGTGATCACCGTGGTCTTGCCGGGCTGGTTGATCAGCTTCCCTGTCTCGCGGTCGATCACGTAGAAGAAGCCGTTGGTCGGCGCGTGCATGATGACCTTGTGCGGCTTTCCGTCGATGTTCAGCGTCGCCGTCTGGATGTTGGGCGTCGCCTTGTAGTCCCAGCTGTCGCGCGGATTTTCCTGGTAGTGCCAGATATACTTGCCGCTATCGGCATCGAGCGCGACGATCGAGCTGGTGTAGAGGTTGTCGCCCTTGCTGCCCGGATCGCGGACCAGCGGGTCATAGGCGCCGGCGTTGCCCGCGCCGATATAGACGCGGTTCAGCTCGGGATCGAAGGTGATGCCGTTCCAGGCGGTGCCGCCGCCGCCGCCGTGCTTGGTGAAGTCCGCGCCCCAGGTCCTGGCGGCGGCTTCCATCGCCGGGTCGCCCTTGTTCTGGTCGCTGGTGCCGGGCGTCGTGTAGAAACGCCAGAGCTGTCGGCCCGTCTCGGCGTCGAAGGCGGTGACGAAGCCGCGCGCGCCGAAGTCGGCGCCGCCGTTGCCGATGATCACCTTGCCCTTGAACACGCGCGGCGCGCCGGTGCTGATGTTGAGATTGCCCGCGGGGATCGATTCCGCCACCCAGAGCTGCTTGCCCGTCGCCGCGTCGAGCGCGAACAGGCGCCCGTCGAGCCCGGCGACGAAGACCTTGCCGTTCTCGTAGGCGACGCCGCGGTTGGCGCCGAACGAGAAGTGCATCTTGTCGGGATTGTGCTTCCAGGTTTCGGGATCGAACTTCCACAGCAGCTTGCCGGTCGCGCCGTCCACCGCATAGACCGCCGCGTAGCTGCCCGAGAAATAGAGCTTGCCGTCGATCGCCAGCGGGGTCGCCTCCAGCGTGACCTCGCCCGGCAGGTCGAGCGACCAGGCGAGACCCAGCTTGCCGACATTGCCGGCGCCGATCTGGGTGAGCCGGCTGTAGCTCGTTTCGTCGGTGCCGCCGCCCACGGTCGGCCAGTCCTTGTCGGCGCCGACGCCCGTGTCGGGCTGCGCCGGATCGCCGCCGCCCCTGGCGCAGCCGGCGGTGATCAGCGCCGCGGCGGTTGCCGCGGCCAGGATGGTCAATCTCACATGGCGCATGTCGGCCCCTCTCCCAAATGCTTTGCCGCTATTCTCTAGTGGTTTTTGCGACACTGTAAATCATATTGCTAAGGCATTGGTCAGCAGAGCCGCAGCAGCATCTCGGCGGTCTGCCCCGGCTCGGTGATCATCAGGTCGTGGCCGGTGTCGATTTCCCAGACGCGGTCGCCGACGCGATAGCGATCGAGCGATTCGCCGGCGCGCTTTGCCAGCGTGGCGGGGCAGTTGATCACCGTGCGCGGCAGACGGGCGACGGCGTCCGGATCGGCGAGGCGCAGCGTGTCGGTGAACGTGCGCCAGGGATGCGGGTGCAGGCGCGCGCGCATCCACGCCCAGTCGGCCTCGTCGGTGACGCCGTAGATGGCATGGGCGATCGGATCGTCGGGCCAGAGCACGAGATCGACCCCGTTCGCGGTCTTCATCTCTTCGCGCATCGCGGCAATCGCGGGGGTGACGCCGTGCAGCGATTCCCCGTCATGAAGGATCGCCGCGTCGAGGTAGACCAGTTGGGCGACCCGGCTCAGCGTGCGGTCGGCGGCGCCGGTGATGACGATGCCGCCGTAGCTGTGCCCGGCAAGGATGACGTCGTGCAGGTCCTCGTGCTCAAGCAGGCTGACGATGTCGGCGATGTGCGTGTCGAGCCCGACATCGGGCGTCAGCAGGTGCGCGCGTTCGCCGAGTCCGGTCAGCGACGGCGTATGGACCTCGTGCCCCGCCGCGCGCAGCAGCCGCGCCACGCGTTGATAGCACCACCCGCCATGGCCCGCGCCATGCACCAGCACATAAGTTGCCATATCGCTTCCTCTCCCCCCTGTTCAGCGCGCAAGTCTTGCCCAGGCGGGGCCGTCTGGAAAGGGCAATTTCGCGCAAGCGCCGGCCGGGCCTTGACCCGGCCGGCGCTTGGCATTCAACTGCCGGCAAAGGCCGCAGAGCCCGGGAGAGCAGCATGACGCCTTGCGACAACGACCGCCTGACCCGCGTTACCGGCGACGCGCCGATGGCGCGGATGCTGCGCGAGAATTACTGGATGCCCTTCGCCCGCAGTGAAAGCCTGGCGCCGGGCGGCGCGCCGCAGCGGGTGCGGCTGCTGGGGCACGATCTCGTCGCTTTCCGGGGCGAGGACGGCACGCCCGGCCTGATGGACGAACATTGTCCGCACCGCCGCGCCTCGATGGCGCTCGCGCGGGTGGAGGGCTGCTCGCTGCGCTGCCTCTATCACGGCTGGCGGCTGGATGCTGAAGGACGGGTGGTGGAGGTGCCGTCGGAAGGCGCGCGATCCGAACTGTTCGCCTCGCGCGTCAAGGTGGATCGGCGCCTCGTCCGTGAGGGCGGGGGGCTGCTGTGGGCCTTCCTCGGCCAGGACGAACCGCCCGAACTGCCGCCGCTGCCGTTCATGTCGGTGCCGGCGGAAGGGCGCTGGTGGGCGCGCATGACGGTCGCGTGCAACTGGCTGCAGGGCTTCGAGGGCGCGCTCGATTCGGTACACTTGAACTGGCTGCACCGCGGCTGGCAGGACGGATATCCGGGCTTCCTGGTCGATTCGCCGGCCTATGAAGTGGACGAGACGCCCTACGGCCTGCGCACCGCGGCCATCCGCAGTGCCGGCGAGCCCGGCAAGGTCCACTTCCGCGTCGCCGAGTTCGTCGCGCCGTTCTATGCCTTCTCGGCCAGCCGCCAGCCGGTGATCCCGACCGACTGCTCCTGCTTCATCTCGGTGCCGGTCGACGACGAGACGCACATGCTGTTCTTCGGCTTCTGGGACGAGGGCGGGCAGCTTGCCGATATCTCGAAGTTCTTTCCGGGGCTGGATCCCGACGATCTGCTGCAAGGCGACTATACCCGCGACAACAACTGGGGGCAGGATCGCGACGCCATGGCGCGAGGGCACTTCAGCGGCTTCACCGCCAGCGTGCTGCACGAGGACCTGGCCGTCCAGGCGAGCATGGGGGCGATCGTCGATCGCAGCCGGGAAACACTGTGCGGAACCGACCTCGCGATCGTCCGCATGCGCGCCTATCTGCTCGACATGCTGGCGCAGCGGGATGCGGGAGAGGGCGTCGACGGCGCGCTGGCGGGTTATGCCCGCGCCGGCTTCCTGCCGTTCAGCCACGTCGCGCCCAGCGGCGCCGACTGGCGCGAGGGCGGCCGGCGGAAACGGCGCGAGGAGGTTTGACGCCGCCGGAGCGCGAAGCGCCAGCGCGATTTCAGATCAGGAACAGCAGCGGCACCAGGAACGCCAGCCAGCAGGCGATCGCCAGGCCGATGATGATCGCGGCCTTGCGGCGCAGGGTGAGGGTGCCGGGTGCGATCTTCTGCGGTTGCGGGGCGTGGATGTCGGCGGCGTCGGCCGGGGCCAGGTTCTGGGGCAGAGAGCGCAGCCGGGCCGCCGAGACGGTGGCGGTGGAGACCGGCTCGGCGAACTCGCAGCCATAATAGCTTTCGCTGCGCCAGACGACGCGGGCGCGGCGCGTCCCTGCCTGCGGCAGTTCGACGTCGATCTCCTCGCCCAGGTCGAGCGCGGTCGGGATCTGCAGGAGGAGGCCGGTCGAGGACAGGTTGATGATCTGGACGGGCACGACGTCGCCGCCGGCCGCGGCCTGCGCGTCCAGCGAAAGACTGTGGCGGCGGGCATAGCGTCCGTCGCCGTCCAACGGCTGTGTCCTGAACCCCCCGATCATTTGTATGCGACCCCTTGCAGCGTTCGGAACACGTTGAAGCATAGGGGTAAATTCTTCGTTAGAGGCCAAGTGCAACATTGCGTGGGCGGGCATCACAGTTTCGGCTTGACCTCCTCGATCACCCATTGCGCGTGGTCGAGATAGGCCTCGATGCCGCTGACCGGCGGGATCGGCACGGAACTCATCGTCACGCCCAGTTCCTTGAAGCGGCCCAGCGCGTCGATGATCTGCTGCGCGCTGAGGCCGCCGCTGACGCTGTCGTCGCCCGAAGGCGCGTGATCGGTGGTCAGGCGGGACGTACCGAGGCCGTAGGACACCTCCAGCGGGCGTTCGGTCCAGGTGGGCTGCGACTTGATGTAGTCGATCCGGTCGGGGATATCCTCGGGCGCGGTGCGGAAGGAGACGATCCAGCCCGATCCGAACCGGGCGATGCGGCGCAGCGCCGGCTTGCTGTCGCCGCCGATCCAGATGGGCAGGTGCGGTTTCTGCACCGGCTTGGGGTCGAAGCCGATGTCGCGGAAGCTGACGTAGCGGCCTTCGTAAGTCGGCCGCTCCTGCGTCCACAGCGCCACGATCGCCTCCAGGTATTCGTCGGCGATGGTGCCGCGCTGCTCCCACGGCACGCCGAAATAATCGTATTCGTTGCGGATCGAGCCCAGCCCGAACGTCACCACCATGCGGCCGCCGCTCAGCCAGTCGGCGGTGGCCAGCGCCTTGGCGTGGAGCAGGGGGTTCTGCAGCGGCAGGATCGTCACGCAGGAATTGAGCAGGATGCGCCGCGTCGCCCCCGCGAGCGCCGCCTGCGCGGTGGTCGAATGCAGCCAGAAGTGGCCTGTGTGCTGGTCGTCGGGCGGCACCGCGATGTGCTCGGGAATGGCGATCATGTCATAGCCCAGCGCATCGGCGCGCTGCGCCATGCGGAGCTGGTCGGGGCCGGTGACGGCCAGTTCCCAGGGCTGGAGCATCGCCTGGATTTCCATGAGATGCGGCACGGCGAAGGTGAGTTTCATTGGATTTTCCAGGCCTGCGATATGTGTTCCACGGCTTTGTTGCCGGCTGGCGCGCGCCGGGGCAACCGGTCTTGCCGCCTTCGCCGCCGCCGGGACGGGGGCCCGGCGCCGGCCCGCCCCCTTTCCCGCCGCCTACCGTCCGGCGAACGGGCGGAACGTCAGGCGGACCCAGACCGAGCGGCCCGGGCCGTCGGGAAAGCACAGCGTCTCCGCCCAGCCGGCCTCGCCCTGCTGCGTGGGGAAGCCCGAAGCGTCGCCGCCGAGGAAGCCGCCGCCGGCCGTGTTCGACGCTGAGCAGTTCGAGGCAATGAGCTTGTCGGTCAGGTTCTTGCCGATGACGGCGATCTCCCAGCGGTCGTTCTCGCCCTTGAGCGCGGCGGAAACGTCGGTCTTGAAGTAGCCGCGCTGGAAGTTGTCGCGATTGGGCCGGCCGTTCGCCAGATAGGCCGGATATTCCGAAGAGACCTGGTTGTTGTTGGCCAGTTGCAGCCTGAGGCCCGCGCCGACCGGCATTTCCCAGTCGAACCCGAAGTTCGCCGTCCATTCGGGCGCGCGGATCATCTGCGCGCCGTTGAGGTTCTGGGCCAGGTAGCGGGTCGTCGGCACGCCGCCGACCGACACGGTGACGGGATTGAGGTTGCAACCCTGGTCGACCGTCTGGTTCGGATAGCAGCCGAGGTTGTCGAGCACCTTGTAATGCGCCCGGTTCCAGTTGACCGAGGCGTTCAGCGAAAGGCCCTCGATCGCCGGCGGGCGGTACATCAGGTCGAAATCGACGCCGTAGGTGCGCGCCGCGCCGGAGTTGCGGGTGTTGATGATCGGCGATCCGTTGAGGAAGCCTTCGATCACGCCGACCTGCAGCCCCTTGTAGCGGTAATCGTAGAAGGCCAGGTTGGCCAGCAGGCTGCGGTCGAGCAGGCGCGACTTCACGCCGATCTCGTAGCCCTTCACCTGCTCGTCGCCGAACGACTTGTCCTCGCCGGCGGTGGCGGGCACCGCGACGCTGAAGGAGCCCGACTTGTAGCCCTTCTTGTAGGACGCGAAGAGCGTGAGGTCGTCGGTGGGCATGTAGCTGATCGTCGCCTCGGGCGACCAGGTCTTCGAATGGTTGCGCGTCGTCGGCAGGGTCGGGGTCAGATCGACCAGCTCGGGCGCGCCGGGGATGGCGAACACGTTGTTGTGATAGTCGATGATCCGCAGCGTGCGCTTCTCGTCCGAATAGCGCACGCCGCCGGCCAGCTCGAGCTGCTCCGTGACCTTGTAGCGCAGTTGCCCGAAGGCCGAATAGGTCTTGATGTCGATGAACGATTCGCGATCGTCGTTGAGGATGTCGAGATAGGGGACGCCGAACTGCCCGCCGACCACTGCCGGGCTGGCGAAGCCGTAGCGGATGTTGCGGATGAAGCCGACGCGGTCGCGCAACTCGCCGTCCTCGTAGAAGGCGCCCAGCGTGAAGTTGAGCGGCCCGGAGAAATCGCTGTTGAGGCGGAATTCCTGGGTGAACTCGCGGCGCTGGAAGCGGTTGGTCACGGCAAAGACCGGCGCGGCGGCGACGGTCAGCGTCGGGTTGATCATGCTGCGCGACTTGAGCTTGTAGTAGGCCGTGGTTGAAGTCAGCGCCAGTTCGGGCCCGAAGTCGTAGTTGAGTTCGAGCGTGCCGAAGTTCTGCTCGTTCTGCAGATAGGGCACGCCGCCGTTGGGAATTCCGGGGAAGGCGGTCGGATCGAGATAGACCTGCGGCGCGCGCCGGTCGAACTTGCAGTCGTCGTTGCCGATGAAGGGGACCGGATCGACGGGGGAAAGGCCCAGCGCCGGGCCGAAACCCCCGAACCCGAAGGCCTGGCCGGGCTCCATGCAGTTCGCCAACTGCTTGAGTTCCGCGTTCTCCGACTTGTCGAACGAATGGTTGATCTTCAGGCGGGCGCTGAAATTGTCGGTGGGCTTGAACAGCAGCGTGCCGCGGATGACGAAGTTGCGCGGCTGCGGGTTGCGATCGTGCGTGGGCGCCAGCGCCCCGGTCGCGGTGATCGGCACCGCGTCGTTGATGAAGTAGCCGTCCGCCTTGGAATAGAGCGCGGCGACGCGCAGGCCCAGCGTCTCGGTCAGCGGACCCGACGCGATCAGTTCTCCCCGCACCTCGCGGGCTTCGAATTCATAGCCCACGCGCCCGATCAGCTCGAGCTGATCGGTCGGGTCGGCCGTGCGCAGCGAGATCACGCCGCCGGGGCTGCTCTTGCCGTAGAACAGCGCCTGGGGGCCTTTCAGCACTTCGACCTGGCCGACGTCGAACATCGCGCTGCCGAAGGCCAGGCCCTGGCCGAGCGAGAGGCCGTCGATGTTGAGCGAGACCGACTGGTCGACGCCCGGATCGAAGGACGAGGTGCCGACGCCGCGAATGGTGACCTGCGGCCCGATCGACAGCAGGTTGCCGGCGATCACCAGGCCGGGGACCAGCCGCGGCAGGTCCGTCACCGTCGTGACCTGCGCGGTGGTGATCTGCTCGTCCGAGACGGCGGTGACCACCACCGGCACCTTCAGGATCGATTCCTGCCGCTTGCGCGCGGTGACGATGATATCGCCGTTACTGACATAGGCTTGCGAACCGCGCGCCGGGGCCTCGCTCTGCGCCAGCGCGGGCGCGCTCCAGCCGATCGCCAGAAGCGAGACGGCGCCCAGCGCGCCGGCGATCCGCGCGCGCCGCCGGCCGCACTCAAGGGTCGTTTCCCAAGCCTGGTGCATGATTCCCCTCCATTTTTCCCATGGTGTATTATCGTTGTATTCGGCGAGGGTGCCCATTTCGGGGGACGACTTCAACTGATTATGGATTCTTTTCCTCTAGTTCGCATTAAGTGATGGTAACTGTACGATTATTGCGATCGTCAGAGATGCGGCAAGAAGTCGTCCGGTCCCCGGCGCGTGCTTCGGCGCCGCCCCGCGCGCGCTTTTCCCGATCGGGCGCGGGCGACGACCGGCGGCCTCAGGTGATGACGTCGGGCGCGGTGCGGCCGGTGTGGCGAGCGATGCCGGCGATCGCCTCGGCGGCGGCGGCAAGGTCGCCGAGCATGTCGGCCACCGGCGCGTCGAGCCGCCCGGCGGGAGGCTCGTAGCGTTCGAGATAGACGCGCAGGGTCGCCCCCTCGGTGCCCGTTCCGGACAGGCGGAAGACGATGCGCGATCCGCCCGCGAACAGCACGCGGATGCCCTGGTTGCGGCTTGTCGAATGGTCGACCGGATCGGTGTAGGCGAAGCTGTCCGCCGCCTCGACCGTCAGCGGCCCGAAGCCGCGGCCCGGCAGCGCGGCCAGCGCGTCCGCCAGTCCGGCCATCAGCGCCTCGGCCCCGTCCGCCGCGACGCCTTCGTAATCGTGGCGCGCATAGTAGTTGCGGCCGAAGCGCGCCCAGTGCTCGCGGGCGAGGTCGTCGACGCTGATGCGCCGCACGGCGAGGATGTTGAGCCAGAGCAGCACCGCCCAGAGCCCGTCCTTCTCGCGCACGTGGTCCGAGCCGGTGCCCGCGCTTTCCTCGCCGCAGATCGTCGTCAGGCCGGCGTCGAGCAGGCTGCCGAAGAACTTCCAGCCCGTCGGCGTCTCGAAGCAGGGCACGCCCAGCGCCGCGGCGACGCGGTCGGCCGCGGCGCTGGTCGGCATCGAGCGCGCCACGCCCCTGAGCCCGCCGGCATAGCCCGGCGCGAGATGCGCGTTGGCCGCCAGCATGGCGAGCGAATCGGACGGGGTGACGAAGCGGTTCTTGCCGATGATCAGGTTGCGATCGCCATCCCCGTCGGACGCGGCGCCCAGCACCGGGGCCTCGGGGCTCATCATCAGGTCGTGGAGCACGCGGGCGTGAACCAGGTTGGGGTCCGGGTGATGGCCGCCGAAATCCTCAAGCGGGACGCCGTTGTGCACGGTGCCCGGCTGGAAGCCGAGGCGGCGTTCGAGGATCTCGACCGCGTAGGGGCCGGTAACGGCGTGCATCGCGTCGAAGCACATGGTCATGCCGTCGCGCACCGCCGCGCGGATGGCGGCGAAATCGAACAGGCTTTCCATCAGTTCGGCATAGTCGGCGACGGGGTCGATCACCTCTACCACCATGCCGGCCACCGTGACCACGCCTGCCCGATCGAGATCGACGTCGGCGGCGTCCACCGTCAGCCAGCGGTCGATGATCTGGCTGCGCGCGTGGATCGCCTCGGTCACGGCCTCGGGCGCGGGCCCGCCGTTGGCGATGTTGTACTTGATGCCGAAGTCCTCGTCCGGCCCGCCGGGGTTGTGGCTGGCCGAAAGCACGAGGCCGCCCGAGGCCCGGTGCTTGCGGATGATATGGCTTGCCGCCGGGGTGGACAGGATGCCGCCCTGGCCGACGAGCACCCGGCCGTACCCGTTCGCCGCCGCCATGCGGATCGCCTGCTGGATCACGGCGCGGTTGTGGAACCGCCCGTCGCCGCCGATCACCAGCGCCGCGCCGCGCGGCGGCTGCACCGCATCGAACACCGACTGAATGAAGTTTTCGGCATAGTTGGGCTGCTGGAAGACGCGCACCTTCTTGCGCAGGCCCGAGGTTCCCGGCTTCTGGCCGGCGAATGGCGTGGTGGGGACGGAGCGGATCATCGGTGTTCCTCTACCAGTTTTGCGTGGGCCAGGCCGGGCGCCGGCGACGATTCCATGTTCTTGCGGTGCCTTCGGATGCGCGATTCAGCCTTGCTGGATCGGGTACGGCACCGGCCCTGCCTTCGACAAGGCGATTGCGCAATCGTAGCCCCGGTGGAAGGCCGCTCGCAAAAGCGCGAAGCGCCTGCTAGGGGCGGCGCAGCCGATCGGCGGGACAGGTCCGCGCTCGGCGAAGGACCGATGAACTGATGGCGACAAGGCAGAAGACGCTCGGCGCGCGGGCGGGCGAAGAGGCGGCCGGGGCGAAGCCGCGCCCTTCCCGGCGCGGCGCGCGCGGCCAGGGCGTCGACCGGCGCGAACTGATCCTCGCCGCCGCGACCCGCCGCTTCGCCGAATACGGCTTCGAGGCGACCACGGTGCGCCAGATCGCCGACGAGGTGAACATCCTCTCGGGCAGCCTCTACCACCATTTCGCCACCAAGGAGGAAATCCTCGAGGAGATCGTGCGCGACGCGATCCTCGCCACGCGCGACGACGCGCAGCGGGTGGCCGCGCTGCCGCTCGACGCCGAGCAGCGCTTCGTGACGCTGCTGACGATCGAGCTGAAGCGGATGACCGCCAGCCAGGAAGTCTACGCGATCGTCTTCAACGAGCGGAAGTTCTTCCGCCGCAGCGAATACTTCCAGTATCTCGCGCGCGCCAAGAAGGCCGCCTACGAAGCGTGGAGCGAGATACTGGCGGACGGGGTGAAGGAAGGGCTGTTCCACCCCCGGCTCGACATCTACCTGACGATCTCGACGGTGATCCGCATGCTCAACGCGGGGGCCGACTGGTTCAAGAACGAGGACGGCTCGAAGATCGACGCGGTGGCCCACTACTCGCTCGACAAGCTGCTCGACTTCTATCTGGGCTATGTCCTGCGCGCGATCCGCGCGCCGGCGCGGGCGGGCGAGCCGATCCCGCGGCCCGCCATCGAGCCGTGACCGCCGCGCCGCCGCCGCCGCCGTACCGCGCGCCGGCCACCGCCGCGCGCATCGCGCTGATCGCGGAGAGTTTCGCGCGCCTGCTGGGCCGTCCGCTGGTGGCCGCGTCGGACGATCCGGTCGCGGCGCTGTGGGATGCGCCGCAGGTCATCGTGGCGCACGACATTGAGCCCGATCCGGTGTTCTTCTTCGGCAACCGCGCGGCGCTGGCCGCATTCGAGTGCGACGTCGCGGCCTTCACCGCCATGCCCTCGCGGCTTTCGGCCGAGGCGCCGCTGCGCGAGGAGCGCCAGCTCCTGCTCGACCGGGTGACGCGCGACGGCTTCATCGACGACTATGCCGGCGTGCGCATTTCCGCGACCGGGCGGCGCTTCCGCATCGCGGGCGCGGTGGTCTGGAACCTCGTCGATGCCGAGGGCCTGCGCGCCGGGCAGGCGGCGACTTTCGCACTGTAGCGCCGATGGTCGGCCCCGATCGCCGCATTCTTGCGGCTGTGGTCGAGGCAGCGCTGGGGATCAGTCGAAGCGCGGCTGCGTCGCGTTGAGCAGCATCGCCCACATCGCCCACAGGCCGATGACCGCGGTGCATTCCACCGCGCCCTTCTCGCCGTAGCGCTGCTTCACCCGGTCGAACAGCGGCGCGGGCACGTCGCCGCGCGCCACCGCCAGCGCATATTCGACGACCAGCCGCTGCTCCTCGTCGAGCAGGTCGGTGGTTTCCCAGAAGGGCAGCGCGGCGAGTTGTTCCAGGCTGAGGCCCGCGGCCTGCCAGGCACGGTGGCGCGAGCGGGCGGCGAAGTCAGCCTTGAAATGCAGGTTCACCGTCTGGATCGCCAGCTCGCGCAAGTCCGCGCGCCGGCTCCAGTCGAGCTGGAGCGCGGCAAAGCCACTGAGCTTCGACAGGTGCAGCGCCAGTCCGGGGTTGAGCGCGGCGATGGCCAGGCCGGCGTGGGCCCGGTCGATCTCGGGATTCTCGGCGCCGGGGAACATATGGCCGAACAGCTCGGCCAGGTCCGCGCGGGTCTTTTCGTCGGGCGTGCCGGGGTAGTCGCCGGGCCGGTAGACGGGGGTGACGCGGGCCATCGGGATTCTCCTGTTTGCGGGGCGGCGGCGCTGCTACCAGCGCACGCCCTCGTTATCGGGTTTCCAGCGGATCGGCCGCTCGTAGGACGGGTCTTCCTTGCTCCACAGCGGCTTGAGGAAACCCTTGACCGCTTCGGAACGGACCCAGCTCGCATCGGCGTTGGCGGTCATCTCGATGGTGCAGCGCCGCACCAGAATGCGCCATTCGCCGCCGCGCTTCTCGAGCTGGTCGAGATAGCGGCCGAAGGCGATCGTCGTGCTCTTGCCGTCCTTCCACGACAGCCCGCCGACCACGTAGGATTCGCAATAGGCCGTGTCGCCGTCGATCTCGCAGATCTGGTTGGTGATGTTGTGGCTGGTCGCGTTGAAGCCGGCGCGGTGGCCGGCGTTCGCCCGCTCGGGATAGTCGGGCGCCCGGGTCACGACCGCGCCGTGCTCGTCGACGCCGTCCTCCCACCAGCAGCCGGCGATCTGGTCGACGTCCTGCCGGTCGCGTGCGCGGCATTCGCGCTGCACGCAGTCGAGGATGTCCTGCCGGTCTTTCAGATGGCCCACCGTCGCCTTGAGCGCCGCCAGTTCCTCTTCGAGCGTCATCGTTCCCTCCCGTGATTCGTCATATGACGAGCGCGACTATTACCGCGCCGGGCAGGTTACGCCAGCCTCCCGATGCGGGTAAGGCCTTCGCTCTCGCGCGGTATGGCGAAGCGGCGGATATAGGGCGCGAAGCGGCCAGCCACCTCGGCATCGTCCAGCCCGTACTGCGCGAGTGCGTAGTCGTTGCGCCCGCGCGCGTTCTTGGGGTTGGCGGCGTGCCAGTCGCTCACCGTGCGGACCACGTCGTCGGGCGTGTCGATGCCGAGCCCGCGGTGGATCGCGCGCATCTCGCGCACCGGGTCCTCGACCAGCGCGTAGTAATCGACGTGGACGATGCGGTGGCCGCTTGCGCCCGCGTCGAAGGCCATGATCCGGTCGATGTGGCGGGCGATGAAATGCAGCATGTCGCGGCCCACCTCGTGCCGGTCGACCGGGCCGGCGGCCCGCATGCTCCGCAGGTTGAAGGTCATCTTGCAGATCGAGGCCAGCGTCTGCACCGGATCGCGGTGCGTCATGACGAAGCGCGCATCGGGATAGACCTGAAGAATCTCGTTCAGCGCGACGACGTGGTTGGGGTATTTCAGCGCCCACGGCTTGCGCTCCGTGCGCCATTGCAGAAGCTGGAGCTGGCGCTTGTGGATGCAGTAGGTCTCGGCCAGATCGGCCTCGTCCATCAGGTATTCGAAATAGCCCGGCACGCGGTAGAGGTTGTTCAGCCCCGCCGCGCCGAAGCTCTGCTCCAGTACGGCGTGGCATTCGTCGGACCCGTCCTCGTCGTAGAGGTGCATGGCCTCGAAGCCCTCGAAGTGGACGCGGGCCTTCTGCATCTCGGCCCAGGCTGCGCGGCGGCGCGCGACCGATTCCGGGTCGAACCCCGGCGGCGGCGAGGGCATGATCGATTCCCAGGTGCGGATCAGCCGGAAACGGCGGTCGCGGTCGAACAGGTACTGGAAATAGGTGGTGCCCGATCGCGGCAGGCCCATCAGGAACACCGGCGCCGCGATCGGCTCCTCGGCGATCTCGGGATAGTCGCGGACCCACTTGAGCCCTTCCAGCCGGTTGACCGTGTCCTTCAGCAGCATGTCGCGCACCGCCGCCTCGCCTTCGGCGGACATTGGGAAGTCGTCCCGCAACGCGGCGGCCAGCCGTTCGAGATTGCCGCGCACGCCGCGATCGGTGTCGCTTACGCCGACCCTGGCTTCCGCTTCCGCGATGATTGCAGCCGCATCCAGCATCTCGTTCTCCCGGCAGGTTTCCCGGATCGCTGTCCGGGCTTGTCGATTCCACTGTTGCGCCAATCCGCGCCCGGATGGAAGCGTCCGAGCCGCTGGCCGAGGAGATCGGCGCGCGCATTCATCGGCCGTCGGGCGCCTGTCGCGCCGCCAGCGCCAGCGCGCCGGCCAGGACTTCGTCCCGCGATCCGGCCGCGCTCATGCGCTGCCATCCGGTGAGATCGCCCAGGGCATAGCCGAGTTGGCGGTCGACGACGGCGGCATCGGCGTCGGACGCGTCGCCGCGGCGTTCCCCGACGCGGGCGCGCAGCACGTCGGGCGCCGCTTCCAGCCACAGGCCGAGAAAGGGCACGCCCGCCGCGTCCGCGATCCCGGCGACGGCGGCGCGCTCGGCCGGGGCGGCGAACACGGCGTCGACGATCACGCTCGTCCCGGCGGCGAGGGCGCGGCGCGCTTCGCCGATCAGCCGGTCGTAGACGGCGCGGCTGCGCTCGGCGGTATAGCCCGTGGCGGGGAGGGGTGCTTCGGGAACGACCCCGGCCAGCCGCTTGCGCAGCACGTCGCTGCGCAGCCAGCGCGCGCCCGGCGGCGCGCCCAGATGCGGCGCGAGACCCCCGGCGAGCGTCGACTTGCCCGTGCCGCTCAGCCCGCCGACCGCGATCAGGCGCGGCGGTTGGCGATCGAGAAAGACCAGCGCGGCGGCAAGGTAGGCGCGCGCGGCGGCCTGGCGTTCCTCGCGTCCGGCGGCGTCGGGCTGTCGGCCGGCAGCGCTGGCCGTGACGTGCGCGCGCACCGCGGCGCGCATCGACAGGAACAGCGGCAGTGCGGCCAGGCCGTCGCTTTCGCCGCGCATGTCGCAATAGCGGTTGAACGCGAGCGAGGCTTCCGCGCGCAACCCGCGCTGCCACAGATCCATCAGCAGGAAGGCAAGGTCGTAGAGCACGTCGGTGGTGGCGAGCGCGGTATCGAACTCCAGGCAGTCGAACAGCGTGGGGCGGCCGTGCCACAGGCAGATGTTGGCGAGATGCAGATCGCCGTGGCAGTGCCGGACGTGGCCCGAGGCCGCTCTGCTGTCGAGCAGCGGGGCCAGTTCGTCCAGCAGCGCGAGGCTGCGGCGGTATAGCCGCTCGCACTCGTCGGCGGGTAGCAGCGCGTCGGGCAGGGCGGCCATGCTGGCGCGGTTGCCTTCGATCACCGCGCGCACGCGCCCGGCGCCGGGGCCCGGCACGGCTTTCGCGCCGTCGTGGAAGGCGGCGATGGCGTCGGCCAGTTCGCGGACCAGCCGCGGGTCGAGCGCGCCCTCGCGCGCCATCGCGTCGAGCAGGCATTCGGGCGCGAAACGCCGCATGACCAGCAGCCAGTCCACCGGCGTGCCGAGGCCGATCGCCAGCGTGCCGTCGTCGCTCCGGCCAACCGGCTGCACGCCGAGGTAGAGGTCCGGCGCCGTCCGCCGGTTGAGCGCCAGCTCCGTCTCGCACACCGCCTTACGCTTTTCCGCCGTCGAGAAATCGAGATAGGGATAGCGCACCGCGCGTTTCAGTTTGTAGGCGCGGTCTCCCACCAGGAACACGATGGCGGCATGCGTGTCGATCCGCTCGACCGGGCCTGCGAGGGCGTAGGCCCCCGGCTGCGACAGGAAGGCGATCGTTTCGGTCTGGTCGTCGCAACGGTCCACGGCGCGCGTCTCCTGTCGGGCCGGGCAAGCCGCCGGCCCCGTGCCACTGTGCCAGCCGATACGCGGGTTGGAAACGCCGTTGCCCGATCGCGAAAGCAGCGCCGGCATAGCCCGGCGGCGGTTTCAGGGCAGTTTCGCGTCGCGCAAGCCGGCTTTCTCCCACTGTCTGGCCTCGGCGAGCAGGCGGACGACTTCCTCGTCCGCGGTCTGGGAGAAATCGCGGTAGTGCCTGCCCACGGCGTGGAAGGGGAAGGGCGTGGAGAGGCAGATTACCCGGTCGCACAGCCTTTCCATGTCCGGCAGCACGTCGGACGGCGCCACCGGCACGGCCAGCACGACCTGCGCGGCGCGAGCCTGACCCAGCCCGCGCAAGGCCGCGCGCACGGTGCTGCCGGTCGCGATGCCGTCGTCGGCGACGATCGCCGTGCGCCCTTCCAGCGTGACCGGCGGTCCTGCCTGGTACAGCGCGCGGCGCCGCTCGATTTCGGCGAGCGCCCGGGCGACCTGCATGTCGATATAGGCCTGGTCCGCGCCGACCGCGCGGGCCGCGTCCTCGTCGACGGCGACCTGCGGCGCGGCGCCGTCGACCAGTGCGCCGATGCCGTATTCCTCGTGTCCCGGCGCGCCGATCTTGCGGACCATCAGCAGATCGAGCGGCGCGCCGAGCGCCTTGGCCACCTCGAAGCCGACGGGCACGCCTCCGCGCGGCAGGGCGAGCACCACCGGTCCGGGCAGGTCGAGCGCCGCGACCGCCTGCGCGAGTTCCCGCCCGGCCTCGCGCCGGTCGGCAAAGGTCGTCCGTGCCATGGCCTGCCTCCCTGCGCCCGATTGGCATTGCCCCAGGTGCCGCCGTGGGCGCTTCCCGTTGGAACAACATGACCGTCCGCAATGTTCCCCGAAGGACCGCGCAACATTGCGGAAGGGGATTCGGCCTCATGAAACTGCCACACGATACCATCGTCCTCGTCGCCGACGGCGCGCGCATGATGCTGCTGTTCAACCACGGGGACGAAGTCTACCCGGACCTGCGCGTGATCGAGCACCGCGAATACGAGAACCCGCCCAACCGCGAACTGCGCACGGATTCGCCGGGGGTGGCGTTTTCCGGTGGCTATTCGGGCCGAAGCGCCATGGACGAGGGCGATCCCCACCAGCAGAACGAAAGCCGTTTCCTCGCGGCTGCCGCCGAGAGGCTGACGCAGGCGGCGGCCGAACGGCCCGGCGGCATCGTCGTCGCCGCCCCGCCGCGGGCGCTGGGAGAGTTGCGCCGCTGCTACGACCGCGCCGTTAGCGCGAAACTGATCGCCGAGATCGACAAGGACTTCACCCGGCACCCGGTTGAGGAACTGACCCGCTTGCTGACCGCGCACTGACGGCCGCGTTCCTGCCGTCAGTTGCCCCCCTGTCAGTTGCCGGGCCATTCCTGCGGCGCGGGAGAGGGGACGTCGAAGTCGGGGACGGGCGGCTCGGTTTCAGGTGGTTGCGGCGTGATCGGCTCGGGCGCTGGCGGCGGCGCTTCGGGTGGGGATTGCGGCTCGATGCGATCTGGCCGGGTCGGCGGTTGGGTTGCCATGGTCGCTTTCCTCCGTGGGGGTGCAGCAGGATCATGCTCGGCATGGGTGAAACCGGCTCTCCGTAATTGCCCGGAGGCGCGGCTATCCCCGGTTCTTCCGGGCCGACGACGCGCGAGGCCGCCCTGCCTTATTCCCGCAGCGCCCCTGCCTGCGTCCCTGGCGGAGTGTCGGCAACGCCCGTCCCATCGCGGGGCCGGGTGATGATCTCGCGCACGGCGGTGAAATAACGCCCGCCGAACCCGGCGGAGACCGTCTCCTCATAGTATCTGAGCGCCAGTTCCATCGAACGGGCCGGCGCGTCCAGCGAGGCGGCGAGTTCCAGCAGGTAGGACAAGTCCTTGATCTTGTATTCGGGCGGAAACGATTTTTCGGGGTAGATCCGGGGCAGCATGGACTTGGGCGCGTGGTGATGAAGCGCATAGCTGTCGCCCGACCCTTGCGCGACCGCCTCGATCATCACGGCCGGATCGATGCCCGCCTTTTCGGCCATGCCGATCGCTTCGGCGATGGCGATGACGTTCACGTCGAGCAGGGCATTGTTGACGAGCTTGACGAACTGGCCGCTGCCGACGGGGCCGACGTGCATGACATCGGTGCCCATATAGCCCAGGAGCGGCTCGACCATGGAAAACAGCGGGTTGGACGCGCCTACCATGATGCTGAGTTTGCCTCTCTGCGCCGCTTCCCGGGTGCGCGCGACCGGCGCGTCGGCGAATGCGACGCCTGCCTTGCCCAACTCGCCGGCGAGCCGTTTCGCCGTCGCGACCGAGGTGGTGCTGAGATCGACGATAGTGCCGGGACGCCGGCTTGCCGACAGGATGCCGTCGGGGCCGAGGCAGACCGCTTCCACCTGCTTTCCGCCCGGCAGCGAAAGCAGGACGATATCGGCGGTGGTCCAGATTTCCGCGACATCGGCGACCGGGCGCGCCCTGCTGTCGGCAAGGGCTTCGCGAGCGGCGGGCGAAAGATCGAAGGCGAGCACGCGGCCCGGATGTTTGGCCGCGACGTTGCGGCACATCGCGCCGCCCATCACGCCGAGCCCGATAAAGCCGATCGTCGTCATCTCTGACACTCCCTCCGTCATCGTCATTCCGCCTTGTCGGCGAAGTCGATGCCGAGCCACTTTTCCCACAGGCGGCCCATCGCCGCATAATCGAGTTCGCCCAGGCCTTCCGCGACGGCGATCTCATATGCGCCATGGGTCGCGGCGATCGCGAACAGCGGTACGCCCAGCTTGCGGGCGGTGTCGATGATCAGGCTGGAATCCTTGCGGGCATTGATCGTCGACATGCCGCCCGCGAAATCGGCCCGGCGCAGGCGTTCGTCGAAGCGATGGTTCAAGGGGCGCAGCAATCCGGATTCGCGTTCCATCAGCCGGTGGAAGACGTCGAGCGGGATATTCTGCGCGGCGGCGATCGCGCCGGCCTCGAGCAATAGCACGTAGACGGTGTGAGAGACGGCATTGGCGACGAGCTTGGCGCGCATCCCGTCGCCCCGGCCGTTGAGGAAGAAGATTTCCTCGGCGATGCCGCGCAGCACCTGGGCGGCGGCGGCGGCCTCCGCCTCGGGAGGGCCGACGAGGAAAACCCCTTTGCCGGCCGCCAGTTTGTGCACGCCGCCGATGACCGCCGCATCGATGACGGTCGCGCCCGAGGGCGCAAGCACCGCGTGGAGCGCCTCGACATCCTCGGGGCGCACGGTGCTGGTTTCGACGACGAGTGTGCCGTGCCGGACCGTACCGGCGATCTGCTCCGCGACGGCGAGCGAGATTTCCGGGGTCGGCAGCGAGAGCAGCAGTATGTCGATCGCCTCGGCGCACCCGGCGGCGCTGGCGGCCGGAACCGGCGGCTGCGCGCAGCGTTTCGCCGCCCGTTCCACCTGCTGGGGATCGCGGTCGAACAGATGCAGCCGGTATCGGGCCGACAGCGCCTGGGCGAGCGCCTGGCCAGCATTGCCGAGGCCGATGATGCCGATGGACGATGTCATCGCTCGCTTCCCACGTGGCTCACCCATTCCTCCTCATTCACTGCTGGACAGGTATTTGTCGCTTTGTTAGCACGCTGGCAAGCGGCCACGGCTGCACAAGCACAGACATATTGGGGGAAGTACGGAAAAATGGCCATGAATCTGTCGCCCGAACGCTCCGGCGGAGTGGGCGCGGTACAGTTACCCCTGCAAGGGGGCATGCTAATAAACTGAGCAGCGCAAAGCGCATATGACGCGAACGGACACGCGCAGTGGTTGGAGAGCGAGGATGGCTGGATTGCAGACTACCCGATTGAATCCGTTCGGATATGAGGTCCACCTCGCCGCGATCGGCGATATCGACGCCACTGGCGCCGAACACTTGCGCGAACTCTATCGCAACGATGGCCTTCTGTTGATTCGCGGTCTGACGCTCAGCCAGGCGGATCAGATCGAACTGTGCCGCCACCTGGGCCCCGTGAACGAGAGCCCGTTCGAGAACTTCCTGATCTCCAACGTGGAAAAAGGCGGGCACCTGGGTACGCGCGAACTGCTCTGGCACAATGACGTGCCCTATCTTCCCGCGCCTTATCTCGGGGCGTCCCTCCACGCCCTGACCGTCGATCCGGATGTCGTCGGGACGCGTTTCGCGAGCGGATTCCGGGCCTATGAGCGTCTTCCCCAGGTGCTCAAGGATCGTATCGCAGGCCTGAAAGCCCTGCAGATTCGCGAACGGGTCTTCGATCGGTGCAACCGGCTCACCGACTTGCAGGCGGGCGACCTGTGCACCGTTCATGATGTCGTCCGGCGCCAGCCGGGCACCGGGCGTCCCTATCTGTTCGTCAACGAGAACATGACAGCCTGCATCCTGGGCCTGCCGGAAAGCGAGAGCCGCGCGCTGCTGGACGAGTTGTTCGGCTATTTCTACGCAGCCGACAACGTGTTCGAGCATCGCTGGGCCGTGGGCGACATCGTGATCTGGGACAATCTCACGCTCCAGCACGCGCGCGGGTTGGCCGGCTCGGGCACGCGGACGCTCCAGCGGGTCACGATCGCGGAACTCGGCTATGCCGCACAGTACCCGACGGACGTGGGCATCTATGACGAACTGCATAACGAGGCGATGCTCGAAACCGCATGAGAGCCGACACAGGATGGCCAGAGGAAAGGCCCGCGTCAGAGGCCTGGGCGCCTCGGGCGCCATTCGGCTCGTCCTGAACCGCGCGGCACCAGCACCGGATCATAACGGCCCGGCGTAAGGGACATGCTCACCTGTTCGGTTACGCCCTGATATTCGCCCATCGGTGTGTCGGTGCGGAAAATCTCGGGATCGAGATAGCTGTGCCGGTCGCTGCTGCCCGCCGTGCGATGCGCCCAGTCCTTGTCGAACAGGCCGAGCGAGAGGAGCCACAGCGCGATCCGCGAGAGCGAGACGTGCACGTGGTATGATCCGCCTTCCTCAGCGCGGCGGCGAAGCGCGGCGACGATGCCGACTTGCGCCAGCCAGGACGCAAGATAATCGTTGATCACGATGATCGGCGGCAGCTGGGGCTGCTCGATGGAACCTTCCAGCGCCATGATGCCGGTCACGCAGGCGGCCGACTGATCGAAGCCGGGGCGCTCGGCCCAGGGGCCGCTCGCCCCATGGAGCGAGATCGAGACGTAGACGATTCCCGGCCGCTCGCGCGCCGCCTCTTCGGGCGTGAGCCCGATTTCGCGCAGGAAGGCGGGTCGGCGGTTATGGAAGAAGATGTCGGCTTCGGCGACAAGCTCGCCCAGCCGGGCGCGGTCGGTGCGCGGATCGAGCCAGGCCGAACGGATGCCCACGTTGGACGATGCGTAGATGGTTTCCTGCTCGCCTTCGCCCGGCCGCCAGAGATTGAGCACGTCCGCGCCGTGCAGCGCCAGCGATCGGCCGATCCCCGCGCCGGCAACGACATGGCCCATTCCCAGCGCGCGATAGCCGGAGAACGGCTGCTCCGCCATCGGCCGCAGCGGCTCGCGCGCGGAATCGCCGATGCGGCTCACATCGATCAGCGGCGCGTCGGCCAGCGCCTCGCGATACTGGTGCTCCTGCAGCAATTCGGGAAGCGTGCGCACCATGGGCATGACGATACCGGCCGCTGCGCCCGCCGCTTCCAGTTCCAGTCCGTTCCACTTGCCGATCGCCTCGCTGATGGCGGGCCAGGTCAGGGGAATGCCCAGCAGGTCCTGCGCGCGCTGGCGCAGGTTCGGATACATGGCCTGCGGCATCACCCAACGGTCGTCCGCCGTGCGATAGAAGATCGCGCTCATCATGTTGCCGGCCTCCAGCGACGATCGCACGGGGTAGCCCCCCAGCCGCTCCCATCGAAAATCATAGAACGGACTCAGGCGATGCGGTGCCTGGCGCAGATCGACCGCGATGTCCTGTCCCGCGCCGCCGCGCCAGCGATGCATCGCGGCTGCCGCAATCGACTTGGCAAGGAGGCCGATCGTTGCTGCCGCGCCAAGGCGAAGCGGGCTCTTGACGACAGGGTCTGCGCCGGCGTGCGAAACTGCGCCGCCCGCTTCCGCGCATGTCAGGCCGACGCCGCCGAGCACCTCGTCCAGCGCCGCGGGCAAGTTGAAATCGGCTGAATTCTGCCGGAAATCATAAGCCCGTTCGAGCCGTTCGGTGAGGCTGGACATGGCGTGCTTCTCCTCTAGGTTCTTCCCGCTGCCCGAAGTCATGTTGCCTGTGTCAGGCCGCGTTGACGGGTTGTTTCATAAGGCTGCGACACGGCCTCGCGAAGGAAACTGGATGATGAGGATGCCGCTTGCTTTTGCGCTTGCCGTGGCGCTGGGTTGCGTACCGATCGCCGCACAGGCGAAGGTTCCGGAAGCGGCGGCGGCGAGGACCGGGGCGAACGCCATCGTCGGCCCGGCGCTTTACGTAACCAACATGGCGCGTTCGCTTGCATTCTATCGCGACATTCTGGGGATGACGGTGCGGATGCAGTTCGGCCCGGCCGAGCGGCCCGACGTGGTGCTGGGCTTGGGCAACGATCCCGCCGGTGCGGGCCTGATGCTGCTCAGCGACCGGGCGGGTCCCGTGCCGCGCAAGATCGCGCACGGCCACGGCTATGCGCGCTTCGCTCTGCGTGTCGCGGGCTTGCCCGCGCTCCAGGCGAAACTGCGCGCCGCGGGTTTCGATGCCGGGGAAATCAGAGAAGCGCACGATACCCTGCTGGTAATGATGGCGGCCGACCCCGACGGCTACACCGTTGAGCTGATCAACGATAAGCCGGGCGGCGAGGGGCAAACCCCTCAGGAGCCCAGTTTGACGAGGTAGACGCCCATTCCCTCGCCGATCTCTCCGACGGCGGAGTCACCCTTCTGGAAGGCGATGTATTTGCCGTCAGGGCTGACGACGGGATTGCTGACATGGCTTGAACTGCCCGGCTGCGTCCCCACGATGATGCGGCGCATCTTGCCGTCGGGCTTCATCTCCAGTCCGCAGATATCGAGCGGCGGCAGCGCCGCGGTCTCCTGGATGCCGCATTCGACCGTCGCCCATTTTCCATCGGGCGCAATGCCCTCGACCTCGTTGTATTCGCCGACGACGCGGCGATAGGTGATGAAGCGTCCGGTCTGGAGATTGTAACCCATGACCGAGACCAGCGGCTTGCCATCCGCCGCGCCGAGGCAGGAGAACACCAGCTCGTTGTCCGCATCGCGGAAATCCTGCGGTTCGATGAAGTTGCAGTCCTTTGGAGGGGTCGCCATGATCTCGCGCTTGTTGGCGATCCGGGCCATGCCGTCGCGATAGACGATCTCGGCCAGATAATGCTTCGTCGGCTTGAAGAACATCGCTGACCAACCCTCGCCGGGGCCAAGGGCGGTGCCGGGTGCGAAGGCGGTCCAGGCGATCAGGTTGTTCTCGCGGGAGATTGCGACGCCTTCCAGCGGGTTTTCGCCGAGTGGCTGGAGCGGTGTGTCGAGATCCTTGCCCAGCACCCACATCTCCACGCGCGCGCGGCTGTCGGGCCCGTCATTATGGCGCGGCGCGGTGATGAGATAGTCACCATTCGCGAGATACTGCACCCTGAGGACGCCCTGATGCGGCACGTCGCGGCTGAGGTTGCGCACCTTGCCCGTGGCGAGTTCAATTTCGTAGGCATCGCCATTGGCCTTGCCGATGAAGGCGATGCGGCGTCCGTCGGGAGAGAACGAGGGCCGTTCGCCCAAGGCGGAAAGCAGCACCGCCTGGTCGACGGAGAGGGGCTGTCCCGCCGGCAGCGCCGCGGCGCCCGGTGCGGCGCCTAGCCCGCCGATCGCCGCCGCGAGCGTGATGTGCAGCTTCCCGGTCCGCGGCTTCACCATTGCCATCGGCTCAAGCCATGACTTCGGCGACGGGCTTGGCCGTCGCCATCGCGCCCTGGCCCCAACTCGTGACGGGCATTCCCATCACCTGCTGGATCGTCAGCCCGACACGCGCGCTGGAATCCCCGCTGCCGCTGATATGCTGGCCCGATTTCCATCGTCCGCCCGCGCTGCCCGCCACCATGATCGGCAGATTGTCCACCGAATGGATCTTCGCGAAATTGCTTTCGGATGTGGCGAGGACCAGGCTGTGGTCGAGCAGCGTGCCGGCGCCTTCGGGCACGGCGTCCAACATCCGCAGCATGCTGGCGAAAGTCTCCATGCTCCTTTCCATGAAGAACGTGGCCTTGGGTTGGTAGCCCAGCTTGTCGTCCACGGGTTCCTCGTGCGTCAGCTCGTGGAAAGCGACCGGATCGCCCGCCTTGCGCAGGTTCGAGCCGGCATTCGACAAGGCGACGTTGAACACCCGCGTCTGGTTGCAGGACAGCGCCATGACGACGAGCTGGCCGAGCAGATCGTGAGCCTGCATCGCCACGTCCCAGGTGGGTCCGAGCGCGACCTGGCCCGGTTCCCGGGGCACGACGCAGGCTTCCGCCGGGGCCGGCCGCTCCAGCAACTGGCCGAGTTGCTGTTCGACCTGGCGGACCGAAGTGAAATACTGATCCACGCGCTGCCGGTCGGCCGCGCCCAGGCTGCGCATCAGATCGTCGCGATCGTCCTTGACCGAACTGAGCACGCTCTGCCGCAGCATGATGCGGGGATCGGGCGTGAAATCGGCCTTGTTCGGGTCCTGGAATTCCGCGCCGAACAGGCGCCGGTACAGATTGACCGGATCGACCTCGCTCGGATTGACCGTCGAGCCGGCGCGCATGCTGTAGCTGACGTGCGACTGGCCGGTGCAGGCGACCTCGAGCGAGCGGAAACGGGTGCCCTGGCCGATATGGTCCGCCACCAGGCAATCGATGGTCGGCGCCTCGGCCGTCCCCCCCGTAACGCCGCCCTTCACGGGTGCCGTGCCGCTCAGTGTCGCCATGACGCCCGACCAGTGGACGAGGTTGGGTTTGCCGTCGAGGATGCAGTTGAAGTTGGAAAAGACCGTGACCTTGTCCTTGTAAGGCGCGATCGGCCGCAATTCCTCCTTCAGATCGTAACCGGCGCCGAGCTTGCTGGGGAACCAGCGGGCCGTATTCACGCCGCAGCCCCAGAACCAGGTGCCGAAGCGCGTCGGGATGGGCGCCCCCGAAGCCAGCGCCTCGCCGTTGCCGTCAAGGAACAGGTCGAGCAGGGGAAGGCCGACGACGACCGCCGAGCCTCGCATCATTCCCCGCAGGATGTTTCGCCGGGTCCACTGCGTCATCGCATCCTCCTTCGTATTCTTCGGTTATCGCGCCGCGACCGTGCCGGCCGGCTTGAGGTCCGGGGGCGACAGCTTGCGGAACGCGTCGCTCAGCGCGATCCCCCGCAGCAGCGCGGGGAAACGGTATCCATCGCGCGCGAAGCCCTGTCTGGCATAGTCCAGCCAAGCCTCGTCGCTGGCGGCGGCCGAGCGGCCTACGCCATATTCGTAGGCGCGCTGGACCAGGCAGCTTGGTATTTCGGGGCTGTCACGCAGCAGGTGCGACAGTTCGAGAAGCCCGGTATAGGACTTCCCGTTGAACGTCCCCGTGGCGTCGATCAGCGCTCCGTTCTCATGCGTGCGGAAATTGCCGAGCGCGTCGTAATTTTCCATCGACAGGCCGATCGGGTCGGTCAGCGCATGGCAGCCGGCGCAGGCGGGGTTCTCCTGGTGGATGGTCAACCGTTGCCGCGCCGTGCGGTGCAAGGGGCTGTTGACGTCCTGCACCACGGCGAAATCCACATTCGGCGGCGGTGGCGGCACCGGCTGGCACAGCAGCAGCTCGCGTACCGACTTGCCGCGGATGGTGGGCGAACTGCGCCCTTCGTGCGTGGGGTCCAGCATCAGGAAGCCCGCGAGCGTCAGGATGCCCGCGCGCGGATCTTCGGGCGCGAACGTGTACGGGGCCCATCCTTCCATGCCCGCCGCAGCGACGGGCACCTTGTAGAGCGCCCCGAGGTTGCGGTTGAGGAAGGTCTTCTTGGTGGTGAACAGATCGCGGTAATCGCCCCGGTTGCGGATCAGGTGATCGACGACGGTGCGCAGCGTCTGCTCCTCGGCGTCGGTTGCCAGATCCGCGCTGAACTTGGGAAAGAGCGCCTGGTCTTTCGCCAGTCCGGCAAACTGCTCATAGCCGAACATGTCCGAGAAGAACGAGCGGACGCCCTGCACGAAACGCGGCGATGCGATCAGGCGATCGACCTGCTTCGCCAGGCGCTTTGCGTCGCGAAAATCGCCGCGACCGGCGGCGTCGAGCAATTCGGCATCGGGGGGGGCATCCCAGAGCAGGAAGCTGATCCGTGTCGCCAGCGAATAGTCGTCCAGGCGGACCTCTGAAGGATCGCGCGGGTCGGCCGCGCCGCTTTCCACGCGGAAGATGAACTTCGGTGAGACGAGCAGGCGCGAAAGACCGAGCCGGAGGGCATCGTGGAAATCGCCGGAGCTGTCGAACGCGGCCCTGGCCATACCGACCACGGACGCCGTTTCCGCCTGCGTCAACGGCCGGCGATAGAGCAGGCGGCCGTAAGTCTCGTAAAAGCTCCGCGCGCAGCTCTCGTCGAACGGGGCAGCCGGTGCGGGCGCGCAGCCCAGCACTTGTCCGCGCCGGTTTTCCGCGAGGACCTGGGCGGCAATCTCACGCGCGCGAAGCTCGTACTGCTCGAAGCCCGCCGGCGTGACGGTGACGTGGTTGTCGCCGATCGCCATCAGCCCTTCCTCGCGCAGGGGCGGCGAGAAACGGCCCGGAACCTTGATGTCGCTGCCGAAGATCTGTTCGATCGAGCGGACGTATTGCGCTTCGTTAAGCCGGCGGAAGCCCGGCGGCGTTCCCGTGGTCGCCGGCTCGGTCGCCGCCTGTACCGGCTCGCTCGGGCCCGCGAACATGACCACGCTCGCCGTGGCCGCCGCGAGCACGGCGAGCGCGCCGAGCATCGGCCGCGGTATATTCCTGGAATGCCTTTCGGTCATTGTGTCCGTTCCGTTGACTTGTCGTCGGTATGAGCCACCCGTTCGCGACGCTGAGCCGGGGGCAGGAACCCGGACACGCCCTCGATCTCGAAAGCGGCGGAGATTCCGGTGAACTCGCCGGTCGCCGGGTCCTGGATGCCGTCGGCCGCCCGCTTCATGGCGTTGTAGATGGCGGGTGACTGGAAGCCGATCGTGTTCTCGTAATCGGCTGCGCGGAAGGTCTGCCAGACTACGCGCTGCCGCCAGTCGAGATAACCGCCGATCAGTCCTTTGAGGGTGCCGTCCGCCAGCATCTCCAGCCGCAGGCGCGGCTTGAGGAAGGTGGTCTCGATGCCGGTGACTTCGTGCATGTGCAGTCGGTCGATGGGGGAGGTGGTCAGTATCCCGTCGACGATCCTGCCGCTGAACCGCGCGAAGTCCTGCGTGTATTCCGGCTCCCCGGTGATCCGGTAGGTATAGTCCGCGAGCACCACCTTGGCCGGGCTCCGCCGCAGCGGGTCGGTGCTGTAATAGAACGTGACCGTTACATCGTCGTCGTTGCGTTCGTCGTCGATGCCGCTGATCTCGATGAGCGCGGTCGGGCGGCCGGCAGCGCGACCTTCGTTGAAGATCATCGGCAGGAAGCCCTTCCGCCGGAAGCCCTCGACGCAGCCTTCCACCGTGAAGAGCTGGTTGTCGATGCCTCCGCGTCCGTCGGGCGAGGTGAAATTGCGGTGCTTGCGCGTGCCGGGCGGTGGCGGGCCCGAGCCGTCGTCGCCGTCGAGGTCGAAACCGGGCACCACGTCCGCCTGCGGCGCGACGTGTCCCGGATCGGCGACGATGCCGGGCATGAGCGCGACGTTCATGCGATCCGGCCCGCGAAACGACATGACATCGGGCCCGACGCCCTCGGCATGGATCGCGCGCTGCTTCGCCGCTTCCTCGGCGGACATCAGCCGATAGTAGTCCTCCTCGCCCGGCTTGGCGTTCATGCGCGCGCATTGCTGCGGATGGCTGTCGACCGCAGCGGCGAACCATGACAGCGCGAAGACCCGGCTGGTCCCGCCCCGGGCCTTCGCCGGCAGCTTGGCCGCTGGTGCGCGGATGGCGCGCGGTTCGGCATGCGGCCGGTAGTTGAGCCATTCGATGTTTTGGAAGTGAAGCCCGAATGCCTGTTCGGGCGCGTCCGCGACGGTCGGGCAGGTCAGGCGGACATCCCTGAGGCGATACCGGTAGTATTCGGGAATGTCGGCAGGTCTGGGCCCATGTTCCTGCGGGTGCCGGGCAAGGTCCGCCGATTCCGCGAAAGTCAGTTCGGGGATCGCCGCGCCGCTGCGGCACCTTTCCATCAGTGCGGCCAGGGCGGGGCTGGCCTTGTCCACCGCGATGGCGAGCATTTCGGGGCCGGTGGCCGGGGCTACGGGCCCGGTGAACAACAGGTCGTCCTTCTGCGAGGCTGCTCCGCGGATTTCGGGAAGAACGGGCTTCTTCGTCCAATAGTTCGCCTCGGCGCGCACCCAGCCGGTAAATTTTTCCTCTTTCGCGCCGCCGTCCACACCCTCGATTCGCAGGAAGCTGGGGCCGATATGGGCGGCGGCGGTGCCGGACCACAGCGCGAGGCCCGCGACACTCGCCATCCGCGCGCTTGCGGCAAGGATGCGCATCGGTCTCTTCCGAACATACGTCACGCCGCTCTCCCCCGTTTCTTCCTGCCGCCGCCCGCTTTCCCGCGAATCTCTGCTTTACGGCGGCCATGTCAGCTCATATGCTAAGCGAGTGCATAGCGTAGGGGTGGCGGAACGGTCAAGCGGCAAGTTCCCGCTGCCCCAGAGGGAGAGTTTGGTATGGTCTGGTCGATGCGAAGGGCGCTGCGAAGCGGCAGCCTGGCGGTCACGCTGTTCGCGGGAGTGGCGACGTTTGCCTGGCACGCGGGCGGCCTGGGCGCCGTGCCCGAATCCCTATCCGATGCCGCGCCCATGAGCAGGGAAGAGGCGGAAGGGATCATTTTCGAGCGCCAGCAGCTCATGCTGGAACTTGACGAGGATACGAAGACGCTCGGCATGATCGCCGCCGGTTCGGCGCCCGTGAAGGATCTGGGGAGGACCACCCGCGCGATCGCGGAGGCCGCGCGGGAATCGGTGACGGCTTTCGAGCAGAGGGTCCCGGGCGGACGATCCACGCCCGAGGTTTGGGCGCAGTACGGCAAGTTCATGGACGACATGCGGGATTTTGCACGCAACGCCGAGGAGATGGCCAAGGCGGGCGAGGCCGGCAACCTGAGCGCGGTCGTCAATCTGATGATCGTGGCGCTGCCCTGCAAACAATGCCACGACCGCTATCGCGGCCCCGCGCCCTCCTGACGCGCGCAGAGCCTGCCACCCGGACACCAATATCACATCATCACTGGAGCCACGATGCGACGTCTTTGCTGGGCAGCAGCCCTTTCCCTGATCGCCGTTGCCGGCGCGGCCATCGCCGCCGCACCGGCCGACACGGTCCGCAGCCGGATTGCCGGCTATCGCGCCCTGGGCGCCGCCTTCAAGAGCGCCAACGACACCGTGCGGTCGGGGGATGTCCGCTCTCCCCGGCTGCAGCAGGCGGCAGCGCAGATCAGCGCTGCTGCCCGCCGGCAATACCAGTGGTTCCCCGCAGGTTCCGGTCCGCAGGCGCAGGTGAAGACCGCGGCCAGGCCGGAGATATGGACGCGCGCCGCGCAATTCCGGTCCGCGCAGGATGGTTTCGCCCGGCAGGCCGTGGCCTTCGAGCGCACGGTCAGGGGCGGCAATGCGGCGGCGATCCGTACGGAGGCGCGCAAGCTCGGCGGGCAATGCAAGGCTTGCCACGACCAGTTCCGCGTTCCCCACGACTGACTTTTCGACGATACCGGAAGGAGATCTCCCATGCATACCACACGGCGTAGCTTCATGGCCGTGGCCGGACTTGCGCCGCTGGCCTTGTGTCTAGCCGGCCGCGCCGGCGCGGCCGAGGCGCATTGCGGCGGCGATCTGCCGATGTCCCAGAAGAACCGACGCAGCGCCCTCGGCTATGTGGAAGCGTCGACCGATCCGCAGCGTCGCTGCGGTCACTGCACCTTCTTCACCGGGGGTGACAGCGGGTGCGGCGCCTGCCAGATGCTGAGCGGCGCCCAGGTCAGCGCCCAGGGTGTCTGCAACTCCTTCGTCGTCAGGCAGGACTGATCATCGGCCGGGGCGGGGCGTCCGACGATAATTCACCCCTTGGCGCGCGGGGGTGGAAGGCGGTAGGAGCCCCGCATGGTCAATCGCAGGATCGGCAAGGAAAACTCCGAGACGCGCCAGGTGCTCCTGTCCGCAGCGGAACGGCTGATGCGTGAGGAAGGCTATGCCGAGGTCACCTCGCGCAAGCTGGCGCGCTACGCTGGCCTGAAACCGCAACTCGTCCATTATTACTTCCGCACGATGGACGAATTGTTCGAGACGCTGTTTCACCAGGTGACGGAAAAATACCTGGCGGCCATGAAAGAGGTCGCACAGCACGATGATGCACTGGTCCGCATGTTTCAGTTGAGCTGCGATACGACCAGCGCCGCGCTCCATCTGGAATTCCTTTCGCTCGCCAACCACCGCAAGAGCATGCATGCGATCATCGCCGAGTTCGCCGCCGAACTGAATCGGATCGAGGCGGGCATCATCCGTGAGGCGATGCAGCGCCAGGGTATCGAGACGCCCGAGGTCACGCCCGAGGAACTGGCGACCATCCTTGAAACCGTGGCGCGTGGTCTCGCTTTCGGCTCGCGAATCAACGCTCAGCGCTTTCAGAACGCGCGGAACGTGCTGACCGGCTGGCTGGACAAGTTCGGCATCACCTATCGCAGGCTGTCCAGCATTCCCCGCGCCGAGTTCCACGAGGCGTAAGGCGGCCCGCGCGTCGCGGACCGCCTTGGAAACGCCTCCGGGGTTAGTATTCGAAACCGAACCGGACGCCGTAGGTGGCCGGCTCGGCCAGCGTGCCATAGTCGCCGTTCGAGGCGCCCGTCTTGGCGATGGCATAGCGGTGATTGGTCAGGTTACGCCCGAACAGCGTCACGCGCATATGGCCGGAAGGGTCCGTCCAGGCCACGCTGGCATTGACCAGCGCATAGCCGTCCTGCCGATAGCGCTGTTGATCGGCCAGCGGGCCGGCGAGCGGACCGTACAGCGATGGATTGTTCACCACATAGCTCGAGGTGTAGCTGACATTTGCCGCCAGCGTCACGCCGCCTTCGCCCATCGGGATGTGATAGTCGAAACCGACGTTGCCCGAGAATTCCGGCGCGCGTGCCATCTGGTGGCCGGACCAGTCCTGCGGCTGGTTGTTGATGTTGATGTCGGTGGTGGCGTTGAGGCCCGTGCCGACGGCGTTGGCGAAATTCTTGTACCTCGCCTTCAGCCAGGCGAAGCCTGCGCGCAGGTTAAGGTTTTCGAGCACGTTGGCGCTGAACTGGCCGTCGATGCCGTAAACCTCGGCCTTGGGCGCATTGAGGTAGACGTTCAGGAACTGGTTGCAGGTGTCGGGCGCCGGCGGCGTCGGGACCGGCCCGCACTGGGGCGAGCGCAGCAATGTCGCGACGTGCAGGTTGCGGTAGTCGTAGTAGAAGCCGGCGACATCGAAGCGGAACTTGTCGCGTGCCATCTTGAAGCCCGCTTCATAGGCGGTGATGGTTTCCGGCACGACGGCACGCCATTCGCTGGCGACGGCGGGCGGGTTGAAGTTGAATGCGCCGCTGCGATAGCCTCGCGACCATGAGGCGTAGACGTTCGTGCGCGGGGCCACCTCGTACCGGATCGCCGCACGCGGCGTGAACTTCGACCAGCCGTCCGTGAGCGAGGCGCTCGTCAACGGCACCAGCGTAGCGGTGAAGGTCTTGTTGACGATGTCCTTCTGGTCGTCGCTGTACCGGCCGCCCAGGCTTACGGTGAGGCGATCGGTCAGGCGTATCGACGCGTCGGCATACAGCGCCCAGGATTCCGACTGCTGCTTGCCGTAGCCGTTTTGCACCAGAACCTGGTTGGCGAGGTAGGTGCCGTTGAACGGATCGGTCTCTATGCGGTCCTTGTAGTACATGCCGCCCACGACAAGATCGACCCGATCGATCGCGTTGATCGCGTAATCGACCGATTGCTGGAAGGTCTTCTGCCTGAACCGGATGCGGATGTAGGTCAGGTCGCGGTAGGTGCCGTCGAAGTCGAACGACAGGCGCTGCTTGCTCTCGGTATAGCCGGTGTAGGACGTCAGCGTGCCGATGCCGGTATCGAGCGCCAGCTTGAGCGTGCCCTGCTGGTTCGTCACCGGCGCGCTCGTCTCATAGTTGAACGAGGCGGTGTCGGGCAGGGTCGTGCGCAGCGGCGGAGCGGCGACGGCGGGCGACACATGCGCCGTCGGCGTGAAGAGAATGGTGCGCGGATCGTCGATATGCACCATGTTGTAGGCGAGCGTCGCCTTGAGGCTTTCCGAAAGATCGACCTCCAGCTTGGTGCGCACCGCCGCCTGGCGGATGGGCGTCGCCGGTCCCAGCTTCTCGCCGATGGTGGTCGGGCTGGCGAACCGGATGTAGCTGTCGGTCTGGCGATAGTAGCCCGCCACCGCCGCGCGGATGCCCTTGGCCAGCGGGCCGGAGACATAGGCGGAGGCGCGCTTGTCGTCGAACCGCCCATAGGTGATCTCAGCCCGGCCCACCAGCGTATCGGATGCGGCCATCGTGTTGATCAGGATGGCGCCGCCCGTGGCGTTCCGGCCATAAAGCGTGCCTTGCGGCCCCTTCAGCACTTCGATGCTGGCAAGGTTGGGCAGGTCGGCGTTGATGACCAGCGGGCTCGGCTCGTAGAAGCCGTCGACATAGACCGCGACGTTATTCTCGACGTTGTTGCCGTTCGTCAGGGTGGTGACGCCGCGGATCGCGGGCTGGGTGAAGGCGCCGGAGAAATTCACCTGCGCGCCGGCGGTGATCTGCCCCAGTTCCTGGAAGGTGACGATACCGGCGTTTTCCAGCGACTGGCCTGTAACCACGCTGATCGAAGCCGGAACGTCCTCGATCCGCTCGGCCCTGCGCTGCGCCGTGACGATGATCTCGCCGGCGTTGTCGATGCCGGTCGCGCCGGGATTTTCCTGCGCCGCCGCCGGCGCGGAATGCGCCAGCGCGAGCAAGGCCGAACTTGTCAGAAGCATGCTGACGGCGCTGGTCAGCGGCGATTTGCTCGGCTGCCTGCCGGAGACGCGCACAGTTTGGCAATGGCCCCTCAAATCATCCTCCCTCTCCCCACGCAGAGAAAGGTCGATGCCCCTCTGCTGACCTGAGCGTTAGCAGAGTCCGGCCCTAGTGCAATAAAAATTTGTGCAGTCGCTTAGCATTTGCTGTGTGGGCTTTGTTTTTCGTGGTCGGAGTGTTCGTGCAAAGCCATTGCCCTGGTTATCCCTTAGTGTTATGCGGTCGCTCAGTCGTTTTCAAAAAACGGCGAAAAATAAGAGATTTTATTCCGAATCAAATATTGGCGATCGCTCAATATAGGAAGATAAAGCGTTTTCCGGTGTTGCTGTCCGCAAGCGCAGGCGCAGGCGGGATGGGGAAGGGTGAATAGGCGTCGTGAGTGAAGAGCTGTTGCAAGCCGATCCGTTTTCGTCGGACCTGATGGTCGATCCGTTGCCGTTCTATCGGGCGCTGCGCGACCGCGCGCCGGTTAGGTACTATCCGGAATACGATACGTTCTTCCTCTCGCGCTTCGAGGATGTGTGGAGCGCCCTGCGGATCGGCGACAATGTTCTGCTGTCGACGGAAAACAGCCTGCCGACGCCGCAGTATTTGCGCACGCACCACAACGATGGCGCCCCGCCTTTCGCCTCGGTCGATCCGCTGGCGCCGGGGCCGACGCTGCCCTCTCCGTGGTACGAGGCGATGCGTCAGGCGCACATTGCGCCGCTGCGCCCGCGGGCGGTCCTCGCGCTGACGGAATTCATCGAGCGCACGGTGGACGAGGTGCTGGATCAGGTGCTGGCCAAGGGCACCTTCGATCTCATCGGCGATTTCGCCGCCACGGTGAATGCAAGGGTGATCTGCCACCTGTTCGGGCTCGACCTCGCGCATGCGCCCGAACTGCTGGCGATCGTCGCCGACCTGACGCGGGTCGATCCGCGGCAGGGCGGTGTCGACTTCAACATGTTCTTCGACCGGCTGACGGAGCAGATCGTTCCGGTCGTGCAGGCCCGCCGCGCCGCCGGTGCCGACGGCAGCAACCTGCTGGTTGACGGCCTTGTCAATTTCCGTCGGGAGGACGGACGGGCGCTGAGCGATGTGGAAATTTCCAACCAGCTTACCTGCGTGATGATCGCCGGCGTCGAATCCGCGTCGAAGGTGACGGCGTCGGGACTGCTGGAACTGTTCAGCCGGCCGGATCAACTGGCCGAAGTGCGCAGCGACCTGGAGGCGAACGTGCCCAAGGTGGTGGCCGAGATGGTCCGCTTCACGGCGCCGGCGCAATATACCTTCCGGACCGCGCACAAGGATTTCGAGATTGCGGGCCAGCCGGTGCGGGCCGGGCAGCGCGTCGCCTGCCTGCTGCGCTCCGCTTCGCGCGACGAGCGCGAGTTCGACCGGCCGGACGAGTTCATCTGGAACCGCGAGATCAAGCGCGTGATCTCCTTCGGGTTGGGCCAGCACCACTGCATCGGCAAGCATCTGGCGCTGGTCGAGGTCACGACGATGGTTCGCGCGTTCCTGAGCCGGGTCACGTCGGCCGAGTTTCTGACGCAGGAAGGAGAGCGGAATCCGAGCTGCTTCCAGTGGGGCTGGGTCCGGCTGCCGGTGCGCATCAGCGTCTGATGCCCGGGGTCGGGCAATCGAAGGAGAGGTCTATTGAAAATCGTCATCGATCGGCTGCTTTGCGACGCCAACGCGCTTTGCGTGGCCGAAGCTCCGGAGCTGCTGGCGCTGGATGCGAACGAGGAACTGATGCTGCTGAAGCCCGATCTGGCGCCTGACGACGTCGAGCGCGCCCGGCGCGCCGTCGCGGTTTGCCCCAAGGCGGCATTGAGCATCGAAGACTGAGCGATTTCGCTGTTGGGAGAACAGGCGGCATGGCACTTGACCTGAAAATTGCAGGCGCGACCGTTTTCGACGGATCGGGCCAGGCTGGCTATACGGCGGACGTCGGCATCAAGGACGGCCGCATCGTCGAGATCGGCAGCGTCTCGACCCCCGCCCGGCGAACGCTGGGCGCGGAAGGGGCGATCGTGACGCCCGGCTTCATAGACATGCACACGCACTATGACGCGCAGGTGCTATGGGACCGCGAGTTGATGGCTTCGAGCCGCAACGGCGTCACCAGCGCCGTCATGGGCAACTGCGGCGTGGGCTGTGCGCCGGCCACGCCGGCTATCCGCGATGAGTTGGTGTCCCTGCTCGAAGGCGTGGAGGACATTCCCCGCGCCGCGCTCGAGGTGGCGCTGGACTGGAACTGGGACAGCTTCGCGTCCTACCTCGCGAAAGTCGAGGAACGCCCCCACACCATCAACCTTGCCGCCAATGCCACGCATGCGCCGCTCCGCATGATCGCGATGGGCGCACGCGCGTTCGACGGCAGCGAGCCCACCGAGGACGATATCGCCACCATGCGGGCGCTGCTGGCCGAGGCGCTCGACAGCGGCGCGGTGGCCTTTTCCACCGATCGCGTCGCGCTTCACCAGATGGGCGATGGCCGGCACGTGCCCGATTTCCATGCGCCCCGCAGCGAGGTGATGGCGCTGGCCCGGCTGGTGGCCGAGCGGCGCGGGTGCCCGATCCAGTTTGCGTCGGACTTCGGCATGGTCGGCACCGAGGACGACACATTGCGCGAGTTGTCGATCCTGCGCGAGGTCGCCGCGCTGGGCATCCCCGTCTATGCGCCGCTGCAGCAGTACCCCTGCGAGGGCGGCTGGCGCAGGCTTGCGGCCGACATCGGCAAGATGACGCAGGAGGGCGCGAACATCCTCTTCGAGGCTTCGGCCCGCGCCATCGGGGTGCTGATGGGGCTGGAGGCCCTGATCCATCCGTTCAGCCGCCACCCTTCCTACATGGCCATCGAGGGCCTGCCGCTCGACCAGCGCGTGCAGCGGATGCTCGCGCCTGGATTTCGCGAGCGGCTCTTGTCCGAGCAGCCGCAGTTCGCCGACAACGATGCCCGGGTCCGCCGGCGGTTCGAGCAGATGTACCGCGAGGCGGATCACATCTTCATCGTCGGCGAGGTCGCCGATTACGAGCCGGACCCGGCAAAATCGGTCAAGAGCATCGCGGAACGCGAGGGCCGGACGCTGGAGGACGTGTTCTTCGAAGCGTTGACGGCCGGCGGGGGACGCCAGTTCCTCTACTTCCCGATCGCCAACTTCAAGGACGGCCGGCTGGACGAGCAGCACGACATCCTGTCGCTGCCCAATGCGCTGCTCAGCTTCGGCGATGCCGGGGCGCATCTCGCGCAGATCTGCGACGCCGCCTATTCCACGTTCGTGCTGGCGCATTGGGCGCGCGACCGTGAGAAGGGGCTGCCGCTCGAAAGCCTGATCCATCGGATGACCGGCGCCCAGGCGGACCTGTTCGGGTTCAGGGACCGCGGCCGCATCGCGGTGGGCGCGATTGCCGACGTCAACGTCATCGATCACGCCGCGCTCCGGCTCGACCAGCCGCGGATGCTGCATGACCTGCCGGGCGGCGCCAGCCGTCTGATGCAATGCGGGCAAGGCTATCTGGCGACCCTGGTCGGCGGTGTGCCGATCGTGGAGGAAGACGCGCTGACCGGGGCTTTTCCGGGGCAAGTGCTGCGCCGCTGAGGCCCGCGGGTCCGCAACAGACAAAAAACGGACCCGGCGGCGGTGCTGACCTGAACGCCGAGGATCGACAGGGAAGAGGGACGATCCGACATGGCTATACCGGAAAATGGCGCCCCGGGGGCGCCAACCGGCGGGTTCCGCGTGCTCGGGCTGCTGCTGCTGGTCTATGTGATCAACATGATAGATCGGCATATCGTCAGCATTCTGACGGTGCCGATCCAGCGCGATCTGCTGCTGACCAACACCCAGATGGGTCTGCTGGGCGGCTTCGCCTTCGTCGTGCTTTATACGACCGCGGGCATTCCCATCGCCTGGCTGTCCGATCGGTACAACCGTACCACCATCATCGCGGCGTGCCTTTCGGTCTGGAGCCTGTTCACCGGTTTCAGCGGCTGGGCGGCGAATTTTACCCAGCTTCTCTGCGCCCGCATCGGCGTGGGCATCGGCGAGGCGGGAGCGCTTCCCGCGTCCCATTCGCTGATCAGCGACTACTTTCCGCCCGCCCGACGTGCCCGCGCGCTGGCGGTGCTTTCGCTCGGTGCGCCGATCGGTACCGCGCTGGGCATCTTCTTCGGCGGCTGGGTCGCGACCACGGTGGGCTGGCGCGCGGCCTTTCTGGTCATCGGTCTGGCGGGCCTCGTGCTCGTGCCGATTTTCAAATGGGCGGTGATCGAGCCGGCGCGAGGGCGGCATGACGGCGATGCCGGTACGGGCGCGGCCACGCCGCAATCTTTCGGGGTTTCGGCCGGCACCGTGCTGTCTTCGCCCATTTTCTGGTTGTTGGCGACCGGTGCCGGTATCGCCGCCATTCCCAGCTCGGGTCTGGTGTTCTGGCTGCCGACGTTTTTCCAGCGCGGCTTCGGGCTCGACCTGTCGCAGGCATCGATGTTTTACGGCTCGATCATGCTCGTAGGCGGGATCGCCGGAACCTACGGCGGTGGCTGGGTGAGCGACAAGCTGGGCGCGCGAACCCCGGCCGCCTATGGCCTGGTGCCGGCCTGTGCGTTCCTGCTTGCCGTGCCCACCTGCCTTCTCGCCCTTGACGCACCATCGTTGCTTGCCGCGTGGCTGCTGTTCGTCTTCTGGCAGGCGCTTGCGATTGCCTGGCTGGGACCGGTCGTGGCGGCGGTGCAGCAGATATTCATGCCCAACATGCGCGCGATGGCGTCCGCCGGCTTCCTGCTGGTCAACAATATCGTCGGCGCCGGCTTCGGCACCTTCGTCCTCGGCTTCATGGCCGACCGCATGGTCGGACTCTCGGGCGGCGAGGCGCTGCGACAGTCGATGCAATACAGCCTTGGCGGATACGTCGTCGGCGCGGCGCTGCTGGCGATGGCGTCCGTGTTCCTGGCTCGCCACCCGTTGATCCGCATGGCGCGCGCCCATGCCTGATCGCGATGATCGACGCTTGACACGAACTTGGCGATCGCTCAGTAACGATATGGCAGAAAATTATCTGTATAATTGGATTTCGTGGCGGCATTTGCCCGTTAACTGTGCAAATGCAAAAATCTAAAAGTTGTGGAGGGGAGGAAATCAATGTCTGCTAAGCTTCATGCGCTGCTGGCGTCCGCGTCGCTGCTGGTCGTCGCGGCCCCGCAGCCGCTCCTGGCGCAGGAGACGTCTCAGGAAAGCGCTTCGGTGCACGCGGGCGATATCATCGTCACCGCGCGCAAGCGCACCGAGACGCTGCTGGACGTGCCGGTCATCGCCACCGCGCTCGACCAGACGACGATGCAGCGTTACCAGGTCCAGGACATTTATTCTGTGACCAACATGGTTCCCAGCCTGGTTGTCGGCGAGGGGATCGGGACCGTAGGCATCCAGGCGTCGATCCGCGGAATCGGTCCCACGTCGCAGACTGCCACCGTCGACCAGTCGGTCTCGCTGGTGATAGACGGCCTGCAACTGTCGCAAGGCTTCGCATTCCGTGCCGGCATGTTCGATATCGGCCAGGTGGAGATCCTGAAGGGGCCGCAGGCGCTGTTCTTCGGCAAGAACAACACCGCCGGCGTGATTTCACTGCGCGGCGCGGACCCGACCAACGAGTTCGAGTTGACCGCCCGGGCCGGCTACGAGTTCGAAGCCGACGAGAAGTTCGGCGAATTGATCATATCCGGGCCGCTCAGCAGCACGCTGAAGGCGCGGTTGGCGATGCGTCATTCGGACGAGGAGGGCTTTTTCCGGAACACCGCCGATCCGCTTCCCGGTCGCGGTGCCGTGGCGCCCAAATACAAGCGAATGAACAACACGCAGCAGACGATCCTGCGGGGCACGCTGCTTTTCGATCCGAGCGACAGCTACAACGCCCGCCTCAAGCTCAACTTCGTCGATGATCGCTGGAACGGCACTGGTGGCGATTCCCAGCTGGCCCTCTGTCCCGATGGTATCGGCGGCGTGCCGCCGATCGACATCGACTTCCTCGCGGGCAGCGAATGCAAGCTCGATCGCAATGTTCAGTTGGGCGACCTGGACCCGGACTTCTGGCCGAACGTCCCCAATGGCGGCGTTCCGTTCCTCGACAGCCAGCAGTATTTCGGATCGCTCGAGCAGAACCTGACGTTGGCGCCGTCGCTGACGCTGACCTCCGTCACCGGGCTCTATCGCCTGGAGCATGAAATCATGCCGCGCGGCAGCACGACCTCGAGCCCGACGATCGCGCCCCATTACAAATTCGAGAACCGGCAGTTCACGCAGGAAGTGCGGCTGACCTCCGACTTCTCGACGCCGTTCAACTTCATGGTCGGCGCCTTCTACCAGGACGGGGAATACATAAATCGGGTCCGCCTGCTCGGGAACACCGCCTTCGGCCTACCGGCGATCCTGCAGAATGCGCGGCACAAGATCGATCTGGAGACCTATTCGCTTTTCGGACAGGCCATCTGGAAGCTGGATGACCAGTTCGAGATCAGCGGCGGTGCGCGCTGGACGGACGAGACGCGCCGGCACAGCGAGACCAACGAGTTCACCGGCCTGCCGGTCAACCTTCTGGTTCCCAAGATCCATTCGAGCAACATCTCGCCCGAAATCACGGTGTCGTTCAAGCCGCGCCCCGAACTCAACCTGTTCGCCTCGTATCGGCAGGGGTTCAAGTCCGGCTCGTTCAACACCATCGTCTATATCGACGACAAGACGCGCGCGGATTTCAACGACGAGAAGGCCAAGGGCTTCGAGATGGGCCTGAAGGGGCTGTTCTTCGACCGTACGCTGTCCTTCACGGCTGCCGCCTATCGCTACGAATATTCCGATCTGCAGGTGGGGGCGAACGACAAGGATGCATCGGGGCTGCCGCTTCATCGCACGCTGAATGCCGCCTCCGCGCGGGTGCAGGGCTTCGAGGTGGAGGCGATTTATTCGCCGCCGGCCGTCGAAGGCCTGACGCTGCGCGGCAGCGTCAATTACAATCGGGCGCGGTTCAAGAGCTTCACCAACGCGCCATGCGCCAACGGCCAGACGATCGCCGAGGGCTGCGACCAGTTCGTCAACATCGACACCGGCCTTTTTACGTCGCAGGACCTTTCGGGACGTCCGCTGGTGCGCGCGCCCGATTGGACCGGCAGCGCGGGGTTCGATTATGAAACCGGCGTGGGCGGTGGAAAGACGCTGGCGATCGGCGGAACCGCGTCGTTCAGCTCGGACTATTACACCAACCTCACCCTGCGGCCGGCGTTCGTCCAGGACAGCTTCGTCAAGCTGGGTTCCAGCGTCGCCCTGCGCGGCCCCGACAAGGCGTGGGAATTCGCACTGATCGGCAACAACCTGACGAACAAGATCATCGCGGCCACCTGTTCGAACGCGAACACTCAGAACGGCTCGATCTTCGGCGGGCAGATTACGGGTTCGAACACGAAGGGCCTGGCTGGGGACGACGAATCGGCCTGCGTGCCGCAGCGCGGCCGCGAGGTCTGGCTGCGGATGACGGTGCGGCTGGGCAAACTGTTCCGCTAACGGCGGCCATGCGGTACGGTGCGGAGCGCGTGTCTGGCGGACATCGCGCTCCGCGCTCGCACATGAGGCAAGGGCCGGTACATGGCTGAATTCGATATTGTCGTTCGCAACGGCACCATCGTCGACGGTTCCGGCGGCCTCCCCGCCGCCGGAGACGTGGGCATTGCCGATGGCGTCATCGCAGCGGTGGGCAGGGTTTCGGGCACAGGGCGGGAAGAGATCGACGCGGCGGGCCGTCTCGTCGTTCCTGGCTTCGTCGATCTGCATACGCACTACGATGGCCAGGTCACCTGGGACAACCGGCTCTCGCCCTCGTCGGAGCACGGCGTCACCACGGTGCTCATGGGCAATTGCGGCGTCGGGTTCGCGCCCTGCAAGCCGCACGAGCACGCTGTCCTGCTGAAAGTGATGGAGGGGGTGGAGGATATTCCCGAGGCCGTGCTCGCGGAAGGCGTGCCGTGGCGCTGGGAGACTTTCCCCGAATATCTGAACTTCCTGGCGGCCAGGCAGTTCGACGTCGACTGCACAGCCTACCTGCCCCACGCGGCTCTGCGCGTCTTCGTCATGGGTGATCGCGCGGTGCGGCGCGAGCCCTCGACTCTCGCCGATCGTGCGCGAATGAAACTGCTGGTGGTGGAGGCGATCCGCGCCGGTGCCATGGGCGTTTCCTGTTCCCGCCTGCTGTCGCATCGCGATGCCGACGGAAACCTGGCGCCGCATGTCCAGACCGACGTGGAAGAACTGCTCGCCCTGGCCGAAGGACTGCGCGAGGCCGGCGGCGGCATCTTCCAGATCGCGGCGGCGTTCTCGAACCAGAACCTCACGAGCGTCCTTCCGGATCAGCGGACGGCTTCGCCGATGGAGGCGGCCCGCCGCGAGGTGGAGTTGCTGGTTCGGCTCTGTCGCGCTTCGGGGCGGCCGCTCACGTTCGCGCTGTCGATCCTGAACCACCTGCCCGAAGTGGCGCCGGAAGTGCTGCGGCTGATCGGAGAGGCGAATGCCGAGCCCGGTATCAGCATCGTGCCGCAGGTCTTTCCCAGGCCGATCGGCATCCTGTTCGGACTGGAGCTGTCGCTCAATCCGTTCAGCTTCCACCCGTCCTACCAGGCGATCGAAAGCCTGCCGCTGGCGCAGCGGGTGGCAGAGATGCGCCGGCCTGAGCTGCGAGCGCGCATCCTGTCGGAAGAGCCGGCGCGCGATGGCCTGGACCCGGTGAAATACATGCTCGCGGTGCAATCGCTCGACGCCTATCCCAGCGCGGGGGAACTCGATTACGAGCCGGCGCCCGGCGACAGCCTGCGCGCCATCGCCGCCCGCGAAGGCCGCACCGTCGAGGAAGCCGCTTACGACGCCCTGCTGGAGAACGGGGGCAGGGCGCTGCTCTTCCTGCCCATCAGCAACTATCCCGGCTCGCTCGATCCGCTGGCGGATATGCTTTCCAGCGAGCACACCGTTGTCGCGCTGGGGGACGGGGGCGCGCATCTGGGGCTGATCTGCGATGCCAGCTATCCCACTTTCCTGCTCAGCCACTGGGCGCGGGATCGCAGCCGGGGAAGCGGGCGGCTGTTCGATTTACCGCAGGCGGTCAACCGGCTGACGCGGCGCAACGCAATGCTGGTCGGGCTGACCGACCGGGGCCTGATCGCACCGGGCATGAAGGCCGACGTCAACGTGATCGACTTCGCCGGCCTGCATCTGCATGCGCCGGAAGTCGCGTTCGACCTGCCGGCGGGTGGACGGCGCCTGTTCCAGCGTGTGGACGGTATCGAGGCGACGATCGTCAGCGGGGTGATCACCTATCGTCAGGGCGTGCCAACCGGCGCGCTGCCCGGCCGGCTGGTACGGCGCGGGCAGGCGGCGCGTTGATGGATATTCCCTATGAAGTGGATGGCGCGCGCTGCAACGGCTTCCTGGCGCTTCCCGCAGGCGCCGGGGCCGTCCCGGGCGTCATCGTCCTGCACGGCGGCAGCGGGTTGGGAGACCACGCGCGGCAAAGGGCGCGGATGCTCGCGGACCTTGGCTATGCCGCGTTCGCGCCAGATCTGTTCGGGCGCAGGATCGAAGGGCTCGAAGCGGCGGAGGCGGCGACTGGAGAGTTCCTCGGCGACTGGGCACGACTGTGCCGAAGCTGCGACGCGGCCTTTCGCATCCTCGCCGGGCACGAACGGGTGGAAGCGGGGCGCATCGCCGCCATCGGCTTCTGCTTCGGCGGCCAGGTTGCTCTCGAATACGCGCGCTCGGGCGCGAACATGCGGGCGGTGATCGGCTTCCATTCGCGTCTGGCCACGCGCTATCCGGAACGATCGGGTGCCATAAGCGCCAAAGTGCTGATATGTCTGGGCGATGCCGATCGTTTCGTCTCGCGCGCGGAGCGAGAGCATTTCTTGAACGATATGCGGGCGAATGGCGTCGATTGCCAGATGCTGCTGTTCTCCGGCGTCAATCACAGCTTCACCGACCGTTACGCCGAAGTGTCTGGCGTGCCGGGCCTGAAGTATGATGCGCGCGCCGACGGCCGGGCTTGGGCAGCGATGCAAGCGCTGCTGGCCGAGGCGTTCGCCGATACGCCGCAGGCCTGACCTTCCTTCGCCCGGGCGGCGCTGCGATCGCTCCCATTGCCGGCCGGGGACCAGCGGCTTGATCGACGCCCCGACATGGCGCACAGGCTGGTGGAACCCCCTGGCTGATCCCCGGAAGAAACCGACTGCATACGAACATGGCCAATCAGAACGGAAATCCGCAAGGCTCGAAAGCCCTGCTCCTGGCCGCGGCCAAGGCGGTCATGGAGGAATCGGGCTACGCATCGGTAACTTCTCGCCGGATCGCGGCCAAGGCGGGGCTCAAGCCGCAACTCGTCCATTACTATTTCGATACGATGGATGCGTTGCTGCTGGAGCTTTTCCGCGGCCTCGCGACGGAAATCGTCGACCTTCAGGAAGCGGCTGTCGAATCCGAAACGCCGCTGCGCAAGCTGTGGGACCTGCTGTCCGATCGCAAAAAGCGGATACTGCTGGAACAGTTCCTCATAATCTCCTGCTTCAATCGAAGCATACAGGAGGAAATGGGCAAGCTGGGTAAAGTGTTTCGCGACAAGCAGATCAAATTCCTGCAGCGGTTGCTGCAGGAAAACGGCATTTCCGAGTTTCCCTGGAGCGCCGAGTTCATTTCGATCCTGTTCAACGCGCTGGCCCGCGCGCTGGCGATCGAGCCGTCCTATGGGCTCGATCTGGGAAGCGAGAAGGCGATGGAAGTCATCAACTACTACATCGACAAGTTCGACCGGAAAATCCCCGATCCCGCGACGACGATCCTACGGCTGGAGCGGGAAAACGCCGAACTCAAGGCCCGGGTTGCGGCATTGACCGGACAACTCGACGCCGCGTGCGGAACCGCCGTATAGGGCTGCACTGTCCATATGGCCGCCTTGGCGGTGGCGCAACGAGTCAGGGTGTTCGATAAGGCGCGCGTGCGCATCCGCGGCACGTGCACCAAGTTGGCGCGAACCCCCACCGCCGTCTCTGGCGTAGAGGCGGCGATGCTGGGACCCGGGGTTCTGGACCGAGGGTGGTGCCGCTTAGGTGACTCGAACACCTGACCCCATCATTACGAATGATGTGCTCTACCGGCTGAGCTAAAGCGGCGTGCCCCAGGACAATGCCATCGGCAGGGGCAGGCCTTTAGCCATGGGGCGCGGCGGGCGCAAGGGCAGTTTTTACGCGGTCGGCCCGGGCGAGATCGTGCTTGCCGCGCGAGGAGCGCGGCCGATATGCTGACGCGTCGCCCCGCCGCGCCCGGAGAGGAAGGAATCATGCCCGCCACCGCCGAGACCGCCACTCGCCCGCAGGTCCGTCCACAGGTCCGCTATGAGGCGCCCGCGCCCGGCGTCGCCCGCATCGTCCTCGACCGGGCGGAGAAGCGCAACGCGCAAGGGACGGTGATGACCTACCAGCTCGACGCGGCGATGCGGCGCGCCTGCCAGGACGATTCGGTCAGCGTCATCGTCCTCGCCGCCGAGGGCGATCACTTTTCGGCCGGGCACGACCTGTCGATGACGGAACCCGCCGCCGCGACGGAGGGCGAGCGTGTCACGCTATGGGGCCAGTATGGCGCGCCCGGCTGGGAAGGCATGTACGCGCGCGAGCGTGAGGTCTATCTCGAGATCACCGAGCGCTGGCGCAATGCGCCCAAGCCGGTGATCGCCGCGGTGCAGGGCAGCGTCATTTCGGGCGGGCTCATGCTGATGTGGATGGCGGACATCATCATTGCCGCGGAGGATGCGCGCTTTCGCGACAACACCGGCTCGGACATGAGCGTGCCCGGCGTCGAGTTCTTCCATCACCCGTTCGAACTGGGCGTCCGGCGGGCCAAGCAGTTCCTGTTCACCGGCGGCTGGCTCTCGGCCCACGCCGCCGCCGCCGCGGGCATGGTCAACGAGGTCGTCCCGCGCGAGCAGCTTCAGGCGCGGACGCTGGCGCTGGCCGAAGAGGTCGCCCGCACGGACCGCTTCACGCTGAAGCTCATCAAGGAGTCGATCAACGCCGCGCAGGACGCCATGGGCCGGAGCGAGGCGATGAAGGCGGCCTTCGCCAATCACCAGATCGGGCACCTGCAAAACATGCTGCTCCATGGTTTTCCGATCGACATCACGAAGTTGCCGGAAAGCGTGCGCAGGCACCTTGAGGTGGCGGTCGCCGCGCGCGCCGCTTCCGCAACCGGGATGGAGGGCTGAGCCATGGCCGAGGTGCTCTTGGGCGACGTTCCCGAACGCAACGCCGCCCGCCTGGGGGCGGAGCGCTGGGCGGTGCGGCACGGCGAGGAGGTGCTTACCTGGGGCGAGCTTGCCGAGCGGGCGCTGCGCCGCGCGCATGCGCTGGCGGGGCAGGGCGTGGGCCAGGGCGACCGGGTGGTGCTGGCGCTGCCCAACGGCAACGCCTTCTTCGAATGGACTTTCGCGCTGTGGAAACTGGGAGCGACGCCCACGGTCGTCTCGCCGCGCCTGCCGGTGGCGGAGCTGCGCGCGATCGTGGAACTGGCCGAGCCGCGTGCGGTGGTCGCGGCCGATGCCGACCTCTGCGCCGCCTTCGCCGCGCTGCCGGCGGAGTTCGGCCGCGACCATGCGGACCGCTCGCCGTTCGCCAGCCGCGAAGCGCCAAGCTGGAAGGCGATGACTTCGGGCGGCTCGACCGGACGGCCCAAGCTGATCGTCGATGCGCTGCCCTCACGGGTGGACGACGCCTTGCGCGGCCTGCGTATGGTGGCGGACGGGGTGATGCTCAATCCGGCGCCGCTCTATCACAACTTCCCGTTCGCGATGACGCACATGCACATGCTGCTCGGCAGCTCGGTGGTCGGCATGGCGCGGTTCGATGCCGAGGAGTTCCTCGCGCTGGTCGCGCGGCACGAGGTGCAGTGGACCATGCTGGTGCCGACGATGATGAACCGCGTGGCCCGCCTGCCCGAGAAGGTGCGGCTGGGCTATGACCTCTCCTCGCTGGAGACCGTCTGGCACACCGCCGCGCCGGTTCCGCAGTGGCTTAAGCAGCTCTGGATCGACTGGCTGGGCCCGGAGCGCATCTGGGAAATCTACGGCGGCACCGAAGGGTTCTGCACGACGCAGCTCAGCGGCACCGAATGGCTGGCGCATCGCGGCTCGGTCGGGCGGGCGGCGGGCGGCGAGCTGACGATCCGCGGCGAGCATGGCGAAGTGCTGCCTCCGGGCGAGGTGGGCGAGATATTCATGCGCCGGGTCGGCGGCGGCATGCCGAGCTACCGCTATCTCGGCGCCGAATCGCGCCGGCTCGATGACGGTTTCGAATCGCTCGGCGATTTCGGCTGGGTGGACGAGGACGGCTATCTCTACATCGCCGACCGGCGCAGCGACCTGATCCTTTCGGGCGGGCACAATGTCTATCCGGCCGAGGTCGAGGCCGCGCTGCTGGAACATCCGGCGGTGGCCGAGGCGATCGTCATCGGCCTGCCCGATGGCGACCTCGGCGCGCGCGTCCATGCGATCGTCCGGCTGGAGGAGGGTGCGCAGGCAGGCGAGGACGCGCTCCTGCGCTTTGCGGCGGAGCGGCTGGTTTCCTACAAGCTGCCGCGCACGGTCGAGCTGACCGACGCGCCTTTGCGCGACGAGGCGGGCAAGGCGCGTCGCGGCCGCCTGCGCGAGGAGCGCATGCGCCGGCTGGCGGGAGGCATGTTCTTCGAGCGCGCGCGTCTGGCGGGTTAGACTATCCGTGATGATCAAGCGGGAGATTGCGGCCAACATCGATCGGCCTTGAGCAGCGCGTTTGCGCTGACTTCAGGTCGCGTGCAGCACGCAGTGGTACGAGGTATCCTCCAGCGCACGGCCGGCGCCCAGCGCGACGCAGTCGAGCGCGTTGTCGGCCACGCGCACCGGCAGGCCGGTTTCCCGTGCGAGGACCGTGTCGATCTCGGGCAACAGCGAGCCGCCGCCGGTCATGATGATGCCGGCGTCGATGATGTCGGCGGCGATCTCGGGCGCGGTGCTTTCCAGCGCGACGCGGACGATCTCGACGATCTGGCCCAGCGGCTCGGCGATCGCGTCCAGAACCTCGGCCTGGGTCAGCGCGATCTCGCGCGGGACGCCGCGGGCGACGTCCCGGCCCTTGATTTGGGTGCCGACCGGCGGCTTTTCCTTCGCGATGCGCGCTGTGCCGATCTCCTTCTTGACGCGCTCGGCCGTCGATTCGCCGATCAGCAGGTTGTGCGTGCGGCGCACGTGCGAGGATATCGCGTCGTCCAGCTTGTCGCCGCCCACGCGCACCGAAGTGCTCAGCGTCATGCCGCCGATCGAGATGACCCCCACCTCGGTCGTGCCGCCGCCGATGTCGACCACCATCGAGCCCACCGGGTGCGTCACGGGCAGGTCGGCGCCTATTGCCGCGGCCATAGGTTCGTCGATTAGCCAGACCTTGCGGGCGCCGGCGTTGGAGGCGGCATCGCGGATCGCGCGGCGTTCCACCTGGGTCGAACCTGAAGGCACGCAGATGACGATCTCCGGCCCCGAACGCAGCCGCCCGCGCCCGCCTTGCGCCTTGCGGATGAAGTGCTTGATCATCTGCTCGGCGACTTCGAGGTCCGAGATGACGCCGTTGCGCAGAGGCCGGATCGCGCGAATGTTGTCGGGCGTCTTGCCGAGCATCAGCTTGGCGTCGGAGCCCACCGCGATGACGCGATCGATGCCGCCGGTCGTTTCGATCGCGACGACGGAGGGCTCGGCCAGAACCACGCCCTTGTCCTTGACGTAGACGACAGTGTTGGCGGTCCCCAGGTCGATCGCGAGATCGCAGGGGGAAAGAGAAAACCGATTGAACAGGGGCATGCGTGCGCGAACTCGTCCGTTATGTTTTTGCCCCCGCGAAACGCCTTCGTAGCAGATACGAACGGCGCAAGTCCGCCGCGCCGGGCGGAGGGCGGCGCGCGACGAGCGGAGGAACCCCGCGCCAGGCCGCTCAAAGCGCCTCGGCGAAGGCCGGCAGCAGCCAGCAGGCGGCGGGGCCGGGCAGGCGGTGGCGCCACAGCTGGAAGTCGAACGACGCTTCGCCAACCGCCAGGAAGACGCGAAGCTGGGCCGGCTAACGTCCGACTATTCGGATTTTCTGAACATGATGGACGGTTTTATCTCAATTATCCTGTAGGGTCGCCGCGCCTATCTATATCTCATGCATTCCCTCCAGAGAGGACACCCGAGATGATCGAACTGCGCCCCTTCAACACGCTCGGCGCCGCCGACCACGGCTGGCTCGATACTCATCACCACTTCTCGTTCGCCGGCTACCACGAGCCGGGCCGCGCCAACTGGGGCCGGCTGCGCGTGTGGAACGACGATACGATTGCGCCGAAGAGCGGCTTTCCGCCGCACCCGCACCGCGACATGGAAATCATCACCTACGTCCGCAAGGGTGCGATCACTCACCGTGACAGCCTGGGCAACGAGGGCCGTACGGCGGCGGGCGACGTTCAGGTGATGAGTGCCGGCAACGGCATCCAGCACGCCGAATACAACCTCGAGGACGAGGAGACGACGCTGTTCCAGATCTGGGTGCTGCCCGACAGCCGCGGCGGCGCGCCGAGTTGGGGAGCGCGGCCTTTCCCCCGGGAGGATCGCGCCGGCCGCTTCGTCACCCTCGCCTCGGGTATGGCCGGCGACGCGGACGCGCTGCCGATCCGGGCCAACGCTCGCGTCGTCGGTGCGACGATAAGGGCCGGCGACAGCGTGACGTATGCGTTGACGCCTGATCGCCACGCCTACCTGGTGCCCGCCAGCGGTCGCGTCCGGGTGAACGATGTTGAGGCTAAGGCTCGCGACGGCGTCGCCGTGACCGGGCTCGACATGATTACCGTGACCGCGCTCGAAGACAGCGAGGTCGTCCTCGTCGATGCGGCCTGACCGCCAACTTCCGGTAAGCGCGTTCCCGGTCCGCCGCCGTCAGCCCGGCCGGAAGGGGTCGGGCCGGCGATGCGTGCCGGCCTGGCGGCCGGTGCGCGCTTCGTCGATCCTGAAGGGCAGCCGCACGAGATCGATCACGAGGGCCAGCGCGAGTCCGAACACCGCGAAGAGGACGGCCAGAATCGCCGCCCCCGGATAGCGGGTGCGGGCGAAATGGTGCGCATAGGCAGCCACTTGTTCGATTGTTGCGACCAGCAGGGGGAACAGTCTCATGATCTCGCCCAAGGAATGCGCCGCGCCAAGTCGATGCTTAGCAGCCCTACGGCTGCAATGCCATCCCGCTGGCTTTGTTCCGCCGCACGGCCGAGCCAGCATCGCCCGCGCGAGTGAATTCGCGCGCAAGGAAAAAATTCGATTTTGAGGAATTCGCTGTTGCGAAGCAGTTGCAGTTGCCTGCTTCGTCGCTAAGAGCGCTCCTTGTTGTGAGTGATTCGCATCACGCGAACCCGACAGAGGAAGTCTCGGTGGTTGCATATTCAGGTCTGCGGAAGACGGCCCATTTCCTTTTCGTACCGGCCGCGGCGCTGCTGACGCCGGGCGCGGCTTTTGCCGCGGCGTCCGCGGTTCCCGCCGAACTTTCGGTCGGTGGCATGTTCGCGCAGGCGGACTGGATCGTGAAGCTGGTGATCATCGGCCTTGCGATCGCCTCGCTCGTCACCTGGACGGTGTTCATCGCAAAGCTGCTCGAGCTGCGCAAAGCCAGTGCGGCCGAAAGCCTGGTGCGCGATCGCGTCAGTGCGCTGCGCTCGCTACAGGAAGCCGCGACGGACAGCAATCTCGCCTTCGCGCCGCTGGTGCGCGAGGCGCTGGCCGAACTGCGCGCCTCGTCCGACGCGCTGCACGACGCGGACGGCGTCAAGGAGCGGATCGTTTCGCGTTTCGAGCGGCATGAGGCCAAAGTCGCGCGGACGATGACGCGCGGCGTCAACGTGCTTGCCACGATCGGCGCCACCGCGCCGTTCGTCGGCCTGTTCGGCACCGTCTGGGGCATCATGAACAGCTTTATCGGCATCGCCGAAAAGCAGACGACGAACCTTGCGGTCGTCGCTCCCGGCATCGCCGAGGCGCTGTTGGCGACCGCACTCGGCCTGGTGGCGGCGATTCCGGCGGTGGTCATCTACAACCACTTTGCGCGCCAGATTGCGGCCTATCGGGCGATCGTCTCGGACAGCGCCGCCGCCATCCTGCGTCTCGTCTCCCGCGACCTCAGCCGCGGCCACGCCACCGTTCTCGTCAAGGACGCCTGAGTCATGGCGATCCGGCTTTCCGACACCGGCGACGATCTCGCGGTCAATCACGAAATCAACGTCACACCGTTCATCGACGTCATGCTGGTGCTGCTGATCATCTTCATGGTGGCCGCGCCGCTCGCGACGGTCGACGTGAAGGTCGACCTGCCGGTCTCGAACGCCGCGCCCGCGCCCAAGCCCGACAAGCCCGTGTTCCTGTCGATCCAGGCAGACGGCCGCCTTTCGGTGAACGACAAGATGGTCGCGTCGGCCGAACTGGGCGCGGCCGTGCAGGCCGCGACGAACGCCAATCGCGAACAGCGCATCTTCCTGCGCGCCGACAAGACCGTGACCTACGACACGATCATGCAGGCGATGAACGCGCTGCGTTCGGCGGGTTATCTCCATGTGGCACTGGTTGGCGCGGAGGGGCCGGCCCGGTGAACCTGCCGGCTCTCGCTGCGGAGGACCGGCGCAACTGGGGCGTTGCCGGCGCGGTCGCGCTGGTGGTTCATGCTGGGGTGCTGGCGCTGGTGCTGGCCTGGGCCCGCAGCCCGGAGCCGCCGGTGCCGGAAGCGGTCGTGCTGGTCGAACTGCCGCCCGAAGGCGCGACCCCGGCCGCATTGGCCGAGCAGCCAGTCGCGCAGCCCCAGCTCCAGCCTCAACCCCAGCAGGTGCTGCCGCCGACCCCGACTCCGCCGGTGAAGATTCCTCCGGTGCAGGCGCCCCTCCCGCGTGACGCGGTGACGCTGCCGCCGCCCCTGCCGTCGGCTCCGGCCCGCGAGGCGACGTCCGCGCCGGTGCCGTCCATGCCCGCGGCCAGCGCGCCGGCGCCTGCGGCCACGGGCAGCGGGACCGGTTCGGTACCCGGCGACAACCCGCGCGCCAAGCGGGCGGAAGCCGATTACTTCTCGCTGATCAGCGCCCACCTGAACCGGCGCAAGACTTACCCCGTCGAGGCGAAGAGGGCGCGGCAGGAAGGTGTCGTGACGATCCGCTTCACGGTCGACCGCAACGGCAATGTGTCCGGCGTCTCGGTCAAGCGCGGCAGCGGCCACGCGCTGCTCGACCAGGCGACGCTCGATCTTCTCCAGCGGGTCGCTCCGCTGCCGCGGATGCCGGCCTCCATGCAGCGGGACAGCGTCACGCTGTCGCTTCCGATCGAATACTCACTCCGAACAAACTGAAGAAGAAGGATAGTTTGATGAAGACGAAACAGGGAGTTTTGCGTCCGGTTACTCTGCGCCGTGGCGCTGCGGTCGCAGCCATGGCGCTCGCCGCGCAAACCGCGCCGGCGCTGGCCCAGAATGCCGATACCGACGAGATCCAGCTCGACACGCTGAAGATCGAGGATCGCACGGCGGACGTCAGCCCCTATACGGAGAAGGGCGCGCCCTACAAGGCGCGGATCTCGGGCGACGAGCGCCACACCCGCCCGCTGGCGGAAACGCCGCAGACCATCAGCGTGCTAACGGAAGCCCAGATCAGGGAATCGGGCTACACCGATATGGTGCGTATCCTTGACGCCCAGCCCGGCATCACCGTGGGCACCGGCGAGAACGGCAACGCCTTTGGCGACCGTTATATCATCCGCGGCCAGGAAGCGCGCAGCGACGTCTTCGTCGATGGCCTGCGCGACCCGGGCATGACCGTGCGCGAGAGCTTCGCGGTCGACCAGATCGAGATTTCGAAGGGGCCGAACTCGTCCTTCGCCGGCCGCGGCACCGCCGGGGGCGCGGTCAACGCGATCACCAAGCAGGCGACGACCGACTACGACTTCGTCAAGGCCTCGGTCGGTCTCGGCAGCGACCGCTTCGTCCGCGCGACCGCAGACGTCAACCTGGTCGCAAGCCAGGACCTCGCCGTGCGCGCGAACGTGCTGTACGGATACCAGGAAATTCCCGACCGCGGCCCGGCCAAGCGCGAACGCAAGGGCCTTGCCGCCTCGGTCCACTATGCGCCGACCGACGATCTGAACATCACGCTCGACTATTATGGCCTGCGCGCCGAGGACAATCCCGACCTTGGCGGATACCTGAACGCCGATCGTCAGCCCGTTCTGCCGCCGGTCTATACGCAGAAGCAGGATTTCCTGAAGTCGGACGTCGACACGTTCACCGGACGCATCCGCTATTCGTTCTCGCCGAACGTGCGGATCACCAACCTCACCCGCTACGGCATGTCGGACAACGGCTATGTCACCACGGGCGCGCGCGGGACGACCACCTCGGCGCTCGATCCCAACGGCGCCTATCCGACGATTACCTTCTCGACCCATCAGGGCTGGCAGGACGTCAAGTATTTCGCCAACCAGACCAACCTCTACGTCGATAGCGAGATTCTCGGCGGCAAGAACCAGTTGATCATCGGCGCGGAATATACCGATCACAAAGTGCGGAACGGCATCTTCCGCAACACCAACACCGGGACGTTCAACTGCCGGACCGGTGGCGGCACGGATCCGGCGCTGAACAATTATTGCGGCATCGGCCCCGACGGTCAGGCCGTGAACGGTCTCGACACGCTTCTCGGCCGGCAGATCACCAAGGGCCCGTGGGATCAGGACTGGAAGATGGAAACCATCTCCGGCTACATCCTCGACACGGTCGACATCACGCCTGAACTGACCCTGTTCGGCGGCCTGCGGATCGACCACTTCAACTTCAACCTCGGCATGCAGAACACCAACACGCTGGCCCTTACCGAGTATGGCTACAAGGACACGTTCCTCAACGGTCATGCCGGGGTGACCTACAAGATCGGCGATGCGGGGATGATCTATGCGTCCGTCGCCACCGCGGCCGACGTCAACTGCGGCGAATCCGATGTCGGCACCAACAGCGGCTACGGCGGCTGCGTGATCCTCAACGGCGAGATCGCCGGCGCCAAGCCGGAGCGCTCGCTCAACCTGGAACTGGGCACGAAGCTGAACATCCTGGGCGACAAGCTGCTGCTGACCGCGGCGGTGTTCCAGACGACCAAGAGCGATGTCATGGAAGGCAGCGGCTATACCGCGACGGGCACCTTCAACAGCGCCAAGAACCGGGTGCGCGGCATCGAGCTGGGCGTCGCCGGCAACATCACCGAGCAGTGGTCGATGCAGGGCGGCCTGACCGTGATGGACAGCGAGATACTCAAGTCCGCCACGCCGGCGAACGTCGGCAAGAGCGTCTCCAACTTCGCCAAGTTCCAGGCGTCGTTCATGAGCCGCTACCAGGTCACCGACCAGTTCGCGATGGGCTTTGCCGTCAAGCACAAGAGCAAGCGCTATGGCGGTCAGCCCGACACGGCGCCGGCGATGGGGACCAATCCTGACGGCAGCCGGTTCTATTCGCGGCCGGTTCCCGCCTACACCGTCGGCGACGCGTTCGTGGAATACAAGTTCAACCAGAACCTGGATTTCCGTCTGAACGTCAACAACATCACCAACGAGGAATACTATCTGGCCGTCTACCAGGGCGGATTTTTCCTCTACAAGGGTGATGCCCGCCAGATCGTCGGAACCTTGAACGTCAAGTTCTGATCGCGCATGTGCGGCGCGGCCCGGCGGCCGCGCCGCACCATTGGAGAACGGCGATGCTGATCGTCATCGAAAACGTGCTCGACCAGGACGAAGTCGGGGAGTTCCGGCAGCGCCTGGCCACCGCCGGGTGGATCGACGGCGCGCAGACGGCGGGATCGCGTTCGATTGCCGTCAAGCAGAACCTCCAGCTCGACCGCAATGACGATGTCGCGGTCGGGCTTGGCAACATCATCCTGCGGAAGCTCGGCCATCATCCGCTGTTCGTCTCGGCCTCGCTGGCGGAGAAAATTTGGCCGCCGGTATTCAACCTCTACCAGAACGGCGGCCACTACGGCGCGCACAGCGACGCGGCGCTGATGCGCCTGCCCGAAGCCAACCTGACGATCCGCAGCGATCTTTCCGCCACCCTGTTCCTGTCGGACCCCGACGAGTACGACGGCGGCGAACTGACGATCGAAGAGCAGTTCGGCGCGCAGGCGGTCAAGCTCGCCGCCGGCGACATGGTGCTCTATCCTTCCTCCAGCCTGCATCAGGTGTCTCCCGTCACGCGCGGCCAGCGCATCTGCGCGATCACCTGGATGCAGAGCGCCGTCGCGGACGACCGCGCGCGGGGCCTGTTGTTCGATCTGGACCAGTCGATCCAGTCGCTCTCAGCGGGCCGCGCCCAGGACGATCCCGACATCGATCGCCTGATCCACGTCTATCACAACCTGTTGCGGCGCTGGGCTTCCGTATAAACCCCGTAACCCGCCTCCCGCATCGCCGCACCACGACCGCGCGCTGGATCGTCACGGCAAGCTCACGGAGAGCGGGCAGGCGGTCGAGGCCTTCTTCCATCCGGTGACGCCGCAGAAGCTGCTGGTTCTGCGCCGCGGGCAGGAGATCTACCGGGCGCGCGGCTTCACCGGCTGATCGTCGGCCGGATTGCCAGCCGGATCGCCCAGGGGGAACCGCCCGTCACGCCGCTTCGGCGGTGCGGGCCCTGATCACATCGTCGGCGTGCTTGCCGGCGAGTTCCTGGAGATGGTCGAACTCGGCGGTGAAGCTGGCGAGGCCCTGGCTCAGCGAGCGCAGTTCCGCGTCCAGCCCGTGCAGCCCGGCTTCGGGCAGCAGCGCCTCGACGCGTTCCCAGCGCGCCCAGGTGGGGTGCGGCGAGAGGCCGAGGATTTGGCCGCGCCGGCTCGACAGCACGGAGCCTGCCTTCGAGCCGGTGCCGGCCGGCGTATCGACCGAGACCTTGCAGACCGGCTCCAGCAGATAGGGCGAGGCGGCGGCCAGTGCCTCGGACATCGCCAGCCGTCCGGCGATACGGAACGCCAGTTCCGAGGAATCGACGGTGTGGAACGAGCCGTCGAGCAGCGTCACCGCCACGTCGACCACGGGAAAGCCCAGCGGTCCGCGCTCCATCGCGTCGCGGATGCCGGCTTCCACCGCCGGGATGTATTGCTTGGGGATCGCGCCGCCGGTGATCCTGTCGTCGAAGCGGAAGCCTTCGCCGCGCTCCAGCGGACGGATTTCGATGACGCAGTCGCCGTACTGGCCGTGGCCGCCCGATTGTTTCTTGTGCCGGCCGCGCTGCGTTGCGTTCTTGCGGATCGATTCGCGGTAGGCGATGCGCGGCGCGCGCGTGTCGACCGCGACGCCGTAGCGGCGCTGCAGCCTGCCCAGCACGACCTGCAGATGATCGTCGTTGATCCCGCGCAGCAGCGTCTCGTGCGTCGCATCGTCCTGCGTCCATTCGAGCGCCGGGTCCTCCTCGCAGAGACGGTGCAGCGCGGTCGAGAGCTTGACGTCGTCCTTGCGGTCCTTCGTCGTGATGGCGATCGCGGCGTTGCGCGCCGGGTACTCGATCAGCAGGTCGGACGTGCACGTCGCGCCCTTGCCGGGCAGCAGCATGCCGCTTTTCGCCGCATCGACCTTGGCGACCGCGACGACGTCGCCCGGGGCGGCGGCGGACTGCTTCGCGGTCTTGTCGCCCTGCAGGAAGAACAGCGAGCCGGTGCGCGCCGCCTCGCCATCGACCGTCAGTTCGTCGCCCTCCCTCATTCCGGCGTCGCTGCCCGCGCCGACGACGCGGCCGAGCGCGAGCCGGCCCATCGCGCCGCCGTTGGCGATCTTGAAGACGTGAAGCGCCGTGCCGCTTGCGACGCCGAGCCGCCGGGTGGCCGCGTCCGGCTCCGGCGTCTCGTGGCGCAGCAGCTTGAGCAGCCGGTGCACGCCGCCGCCGGTCAGCGCCGAGCCGAGCAGCACCGGCACCACCTTGTTTTCGGCGGTGTCGGCGGCGAGATCGGCCATCACCTGCGCGGTGTCCGGCGTCTCGTCGGTCAGCAGCGCCTCGAGCAGTGCGTCGTCGAAATCGGCCAGCGTCTCGAGCAGGTGCGTGCGTTCCTCGTGCTCGCGCTCCAGCAGTTCGCCGGGGATGGCGATGCGTTCGGATTCCTTGCCCGGCCGATAGCGATAGCCGCGCTCCAGCGCGAGATCGACATAGCCCACGACATGCTCGCCGCCGTCGCCGGTACGGATCGGAATCTGGCGCAGCGCCAGCGGCTCGCTGCTCATCGGCTGCAGTTCGGCGATCAGTTCGCGCACCGCGCCGGCGCGGGCGTTCTCGATCTTGTTGACGAAGATCGCGTGCGGCACGCCCAGTTCGTCTAGCCGGCGCAGCATCGGTTCGGCCAGCGCGGCGCGCTCGGGCGCGGGATCGACCACCACCAGCGCCATGTCGGCCGATTGCAGCGCGGCGAGGCCATCGGCGGCGAAGCCGGCACCGCCCGGCATGTCGATCAGGGCGAAACGGTCGTCCAGGTAGTCGAAATGCATGAGGTTGATTTCGGTTGAACCGCGCCGGGCGCGCGCCTCGGGGCTGGCATCGCCGACGGTGGTGCCGGCCTCGATGCTGCCTTGTCGGTTGATCGCGCCGCTGGCGAAGAGCAGCGCTTCGGCGAGGCTGGTCTTGCCCGTGCCCGCCGGCCCCACCAGCGCGACGGCACGGGTCGGCCTGTTGCCGTTCGGGGTTCCCTTGTGTGTGGTGCTGCCCATCGCCGCCTCCTCTCCTGCGAAGGCGCGCGAGCGCAGCGTCTGCGCTCTGCGCGCAAGGACCAAACGGGGATGCTGTGCCTGTCGGGGGAGAGTTGCAAGCGGAATCTTGTTGTGCGCCGGGGCCGGCCTCCGTACCCTCGCGAGTCCGGATTTCAGGAACAGAATCGCCTCGCGGCGCATTTGTGGCAAGTGTCATGGCAAGCCCGCTTCCCGTGCTGATCAACCCCGCCGGCGGCATTGCCGCCACGCTGGGCGATACCTTGCGGCAGACTGTCGAGGATGCCTTTGCCGCGGCCGGCCGGCAGATCGCGCTGGAGCTGGTCGAGGGCGCCGGCATGGCCGAAGCGGTGGCGCGCCATCGCGGCAAGCCGCGCGTGGTCGTGGGCGGGGGCGACGGCACGCTGGGCTGCGCCGCCGCGGCGCTGGCCCGGACGCCAACCGCGCTGGCGATCCTGCCGCTGGGCACGCGCAACCATTTCGCCCGGCAACTCGGCATCCCGTTCGATCTTCCGGCGGCCGCCCGCATTGCGGTCGGCGGTCAGCGCCGGCGCATGGATCTGGGCGCGGCCGGCGAGCGGGTGTTCGTCAACAATGCCTCGTTCGGCATCTACACGCGCTTCGTCCGCCGGCGGGAGCGGCATGGAGGCCCCCGGTGGCTGGGATCGCTCGCCGCGATCGGGCACGTGCTGCGCAATATGCGGGCGCAGGCCTTCGCGCTGCGACTCGATGGCCGGCAGGTCCGCGTCACCACGCCGCTGCTGTTCATCGGCAACAACCAGTATTCGATCGAGCGCGGGCACCTGGGCGAGCGCGAGGCGCTCGACGAAGGCGAACTGTCGCTCTACGCCGTCGCCGCGCAGGGGCCGCGCAAGCTGCTCGGCTTCACCATGCGCGCGCTGCTCGGGCTGGCGCGGCCGGAACGCGACTTTGCCGAGTGCGCCAGCGCCGCCGAAGTGGTGATCGAAGGCGACGGCTGGATCGAAGGCGCCTTCGACGGCGAGCTGGAGTGGCTGCCGCTGCCGTTGGCGCTGCGCAGCCTGCCCAACGCGCTGGGCGTGGTCACTCCGCGCGAATCCGTCGACCCGGAGCGGAACCTGTTCAGGATCCACGATTCCCGCGCGCAGCGATGACGCTGCGCCCGCGTCGGGGAACTGTCTCATCGGTGGACCCGCAAAAACGCGGCTTCGCGCTTGTCGGCACCGCGCGGCTCGCTTATCGGCGCGGATATGAGCTCGACCAACGAAATCCGCCGGTCCTTCCTCGCCTATTTCGCCGCGAACGGACACGAGGCCGTGCCCTCGGCGCCGCTGGTGCCGCACAACGACCCGACGCTGATGTTCACGAACGCGGGCATGGTCCCGTTCAAGAACGTCTTTACGGGGCTGGAGACGCGCGCCGTGCCGCGTGCGGCCTCCTCGCAGAAGTGCGTTCGCGCGGGCGGCAAGCACAACGATCTGGACAACGTCGGCTACACCGCGCGCCACCACACCTTCTTCGAGATGCTGGGCAACTTCTCGTTCGGCGACTATTTCAAGGAACAGGCGATCACCCACGCCTGGACGCTGCTGACGAAGGAATGGGGCCTGCCGGCGGACAAGCTGACGGCAACGGTCTATCACACCGACGACGAGGCGTTCGATCTCTGGCGCAAGATCGCCGGCCTGCCCGAGGAGCGGATTATCCGCATCCCCACCGCGGACAACTTCTGGTCGATGGGCGATACCGGTCCCTGCGGCCCGTGCTCGGAGATATTCTTCGACCATGGCGAGCACATCCCGGGCGGCCCGCCCGGATCGCCGGACGAGGACGGCGACCGCTTCATCGAGATCTGGAACCTGGTCTTCATGCAGTTCGAGCAGCAGGCCGACGGCAGCCGCACGGACCTGCCCCGGCCCTCGATCGACACCGGCATGGGGCTGGAGCGCATCGCCGCGGTGCTCCAGGGCGAGCACGACAACTATGACATCGACACGTTCCGCGCGCTGATCGCCGCCTCGGAGAACCTGACGGACGTGAAGGCGGAGGGCGAGCAGCGCGCCAGCCACCGCGTCATCGCCGACCACCTGCGCTCGACCAGCTTCCTGCTGGCCGACGGCGTGCTGCCTTCGAACGAGGGGCGCGGCTATGTCCTGCGCCGCATCATGCGCCGCGCCATGCGCCATGCCCATCTGCTCGGCGCGAAGGAGCCGCTGATGCACCGGCTGGTGCCGGCGCTCGTCGCCGAGATGGGGCAGGCCTATCCCGAGCTTGGCCGCGCGCAGCCGCTGATCGAGGAGACGCTGGAGCGCGAGGAGATCCAGTTCCGCCGCACGCTGACCAACGGCCTCAAGCTGCTCGACGAGGCGACCACGGGCCTTTCCGCCGGCGACAGCCTGCCTGGCGATACCGCGTTCAGGCTCTACGATACCTATGGCTTCCCCTACGACCTTACCGAGGACGCATTACGCGCCCGTGGCATCGGCGTGGACAAGGCCGGCTTCGACGCCGCCATGGCGCAGCAGAAGGCGGCGGCGCGCGCGGCCTGGAAGGGCTCGGGCGAGGCGGCGGCGGGCGAGGTCTGGTTCGACATCGCCGAGCGCGAGGGCGCGACCGAGTTCACCGGCTACACCGCGACCACCGGCGAGGGCTGCGTGGTGGCGCTGCTCAAGGACGGCGCCGAGGTCGATGCCGCCGGCGCGGGCGACGAGGTGATCGTCCTCACCAACCAGACGCCGTTCTACGGGGAAAGCGGCGGCCAGAGCGGCGACACCGGCGTCATCGCCGGAGCTTCCGGCACGGGCGCGGACAGCCTGCGGCTGACCGTCACCGACACGTCGAAGCCGCTCGGCCGGCTGCACGCGCACCATGCCCGGGTGGACGGCGGCACGATCCGCAAGGGCGACACCGTCCATCTTGCCGTCGATGCCGAGCGGCGCGACGCCATCCGCGCCAACCATTCGGCGACGCACCTGCTGCACGCGGCGCTGCGCAACCGGCTGGGCGGCCATGTCACGCAGAAGGGCTCGCTGGTCGCGGCCGACAGGCTGCGCTTCGACTTCTCGCACCCCAAGGCGCTGACCGAGGAGGATATCGCCGCGATCGAGGCCGAGGTGAACGCCGAGATCCGCCACAACGAGCCCGTCACGACCCGGCTGATGACGCCCGATGACGCCATTGCCGCCGGCGCCATGGCGCTGTTCGGCGAGAAGTACGGCGACGAGGTGCGCGTGCTGGCGATGGGCCGCGCCAACTGGCAGGACAGTGGCCGCAACTATTCGGTCGAGCTTTGCGGCGGCATCCACGTCGCCGCGACCGGCGACATCGGCGTTTTCCGCATCGTCTCCGAAAGTGCGGTAAGCTCGGGCGTGCGCCGCATCGAGGCGCTGACGGGCGAGGGCGCGCGCCGCTGGCTGGTGGGCCGAGAGGAGGCGCTGAAAGGCGCTGCCGGGCTGCTGCGCACCACGCCCGAGGATGTCGAGGCGCGCGTCGCCGCGCTGCTCGACGAGCGCCGCAAGCTGGAGCGTGAGCTGGCCGAGGCGAAGAAGGCGCTGGCGCTCGGCGGGGGAGGCGGGGCGAAACCCGCCGCGGCCGATGAGGACGTGGGCGGCGTCAAGTTCTCGGGCCAGGTGATCGACGGGCTCGACGCCAAGGAACTGCGCGGGCTGCTCGACCAGGAGAAGCAGCGGATGGGCTCGGGCGTCGCGGCCGTGGTGGCGGTGAACGAGGGGCGGGCGAGCATCGCCGTGGCCGTGACCGACGACCTGACCGGCAGGTTCAGCGCGGTCGACCTCGTCCGCGCCGGCGTCGAGGCGCTGGGCGGCAAGGGCGGTGGCGGCCGGCCGGACATGGCCCAGGGCGGCGGCCCGGACGGCGCGAAGGGGGGCGAGGCCATCGCGGCGGTGAAGGCGGCGCTGGCCGACTGAAGCGGCCCGCAGGCGCCGCCGATAGCGCTCACCTGATGCCGATGGATCGGGCCGATCGAGCGGCCGGCCTTTATCGAGTCGCGTCCGCCCCGCCGGGTTCGTCGCCCTGCCGCCGGCTGCGGCGCTCCGGTTGACACCGGGTTGACGAAGTTGACGTTGTTTACGGGGTTCAGGGAAAGAAACCGCAGCCCTGTGCGCGGGGCCGCAACGGGGTGCGGACAAGAGGCGCGCTGCGGCAAACGCGTCAAATCGGCGCGCTTCACGTGGCGGGAAAGGGCTTGCACCATTCCTTCCGGATAGCCGGTTCGTTCCATGTAGGAAAATGTGCGCCGATGATCGGGGGCGGAACGGCTCCGGCCATAGCCGCGCCGTTCAGGCCGCCCGCTCGCTCAGCGAGGTGCTCTTGAGCTTGGGCTTTTCGTCCAGTTCGCCCTCTTCCATGATCTGCGCGCGCAGCTTGTCGCGCTTCTCGTGGATCGAGGCGATGACCGGGCCCATGGCGACGCCGAGGTCGACCAGCACCGCTTCGGAAAGCTGCAGCGAGGCCTCCAGCGTCTCGGGCACGGCGTGGCTGGCCCCGGCGCGATAGAGCTGGGCGGCGTGGCTGGCGTCGCGCGCGCGGGCGAGGATGGGCAGGTCCGGGTATAGGCCGCGCAGTTTCCTGACGAGCCGCTGCGCCGCGACCGGCTCGTCCATGGTGAGGATCACCGCCGTTGCCTGCTCGGCGCCGAGCCGTTCGAGCGCGCCGCCGCGCGCCGCGTCGCCGAACACCACGTTATAGCCCTGCAACTGCCCCTCGCGGACCAGATCGGCATCCGAATCCACCGCGACATAGGGCTGGCCGTGCTTGGCGAGCATCTCGGCGATCAGCCGGCCGACCCGGCCGAAGCCGACGATGATCGCATGCCGCTCGGCCGGAGAGGGCTGCTGCATCGCCGCCGCCTGGACGTCGACCGTGCGCGCCAGGCGCCGGCCGACGAGCGCGAGCAGCGGCGTCACCATCATGCCGAGCGCGGTCACCGTCTGCCAGAAGCGCGCCGTTTCGAGGTTGATGAGCTGTGCCGAAAGGGCCGCCGTCAGCACGATCAGCGTCGTTTCCGACGGGCTGGACATGAGAATGCCCGTTTCGGCGGCGGTACCGGGCCGCGCGCCCATCAGCCGCAGCATCAGCCCGGTGACGATGGCCTTGAGCAGCAGCACGCCCGCCGTGGCGAGAAGGATCGAGCCGAGATCGCGCAATACCGCGCCGAGGTCTATGCTCATGCCGATGGTGATGAGGAAGATGCCCAGCGCCAGGCCCTGGAACGGCGCGGTGATCGCTTCCACTTCGCCGTGGTATTCCGTCTCGGCGATCAGCAGGCCGGCGATCAGCGCGCCGACGATCGGCGAGAGGCCGACGCCGGCGGTGGTCAGCGCGGCGACGATCACCACCAGCAGGCTGGCGGCCAGGAAAACCTCGGGGCTTTTCGTCCGCGCGGCCTGGGCGAAAAGCTGCGGCAGCAGGAAGCGGCCGAAGGCCAGCAGGCCGATGATCGCCAGCAGGCCGAGCCACAGGGTCTGCAGCAGGCCGCCCAGGCCGTCGCTCGCGGCGAACGGGGCCAGCGCGCCCAGCAGGAAGATGATCGGCACCAGCGCGATGTCCTCGAACAGCAGCATGGCCAGCGCGGCCCTGCCCACGGCCGTGCCGGTATCGGCGATGCGCAGCACCAGCGCTGTCGAGGACATGGCGAGCGCGAGGCCCAGGCCCAGCGCGCCGGTCGGCTTCTCGCCCATGGCGGTGACCACCAGCGCCAGCATGACAGCGCAGACGACCAGTTCCAGCGCGCCCAGCCCGAACACCTGCTTGCGCATCTGCCACATGCGATTGAACGAAAGTTCCAGCCCGATGGTGAACAGCAGCAGGATGATGCCGAACTCGGCGAAAGGTCCCAGCCCCTGGGGATCGGCAATCGTGAAATGGATCAGCCAGGGATAGTCGCGCACCAGCGAGCCCAGGCCGTAGGGGCCAACCAGCAGGCCGACGAGGATAAAGCCGATGATCGGGGTGATGCGGAAGCGGGCGAACAGGGGGATGACGATGCCCGCAGCCCCCAGGATGACGAGTGCGTCGGAGAGCACGGGGGAATATAGTTCTGCGGCCATCGTCCGCTTTTATGGCATGAAACGGCGATTTGTCACGGAGGGAGCATGGCGAACGCCGACGTAATTGTCGTGGGCGGAGGGCCGGCGGGCATGATGGCCGGCCTGCTGCTGGCCCGGGCGGGGATCGCGACCGTCGTGCTGGAAAGGCACGCCGATTTCTTCCGCGATTTCCGGGGGGACACGGTCCATCCCTCGACGATGGAACTGCTGTCCGAACTGGGCATGCTCGACCGCTTCCTGGCCCGCCCGCACCACCGGCTGGAGCGGGCCGAGATCACCTGGGACGGCCGGCTGTTCGAGATCGCGGACCTGTCGCACCTGCCGACGCCCGCGCCTTTCATCGCGATGATGCCGCAATGGGACTTCCTCGATTTCCTGCGCGGCGAGGCGGCGGCCTTTCCCGCCTTCACGCTGCGCATGGAGGCGCCGGTCGAAGGCATGGTCGAGGAGGGCGGGCGCATCGTCGGCGTGGTCCTCGTGTCGGGCGAGGTGCTGCGCGCGGCCAGGCTCGTCATCGCCTGCGACGGACGCGATTCGCTGGTGCGGCGCCGGCGCCTGCTGCCGCTGCGGGATCTCGGCGCCCCGATCGACGTGTTCTGGTTCGCCGTGCCCAAGGCGCAGCGCGGCCATGCCGTGCGCGGCGCGGTCCGCGGCACCCACATGATCGTCCAGATCGACCGCGGCGACTACTGGCAATGCGCCTACGTGATCGCCAAGGGCAGCGCCGCAGCCGTGCGCGCCAGGGGGATCGCGGCGTTTCGGGCCGAGGTGCGAGCCTCCGCGCCCGAACTCCCCGGTCTGGATGAGGCCCTGCCGGATTTCGGCGCGATCAGGCTGCTGTCGGTCTCGCTCGACCGGCTGACGCGCTGGCACCGGCCCGGCCTGCTGGCGATCGGCGATGCCGCCCATGCGATGAGCCCGGTGGGCGGGGTCGGCATCAACCTCGCGATCCAGGACGCGGTCGCCGCCGCGAACCTGCTCGCCGGGCCGCTGGCGCGGCAAGGCAACGTCGATGCGCTGCTGCACAGGGTGGAGGATCGCCGCCTGCTGCCGACGCGGGTGATCCAGGCCGGCCAGCGCGCCGTGCATCGCGCCGTTCTGCAGCCGATCCTGGCCGGCCGCCCCGAGGAGACGCCCGCGCCGCCGGTACTGCTCAGGCTGCTGGATCGTTTCGCCGTGCTGCGCCGGCTGCCGGCGCGCGCCATCGGCCTGGGCTTCCGCCGCGAACACCTGACGGCGCCGAAAGCCTGAAATCGTCATCCCCGCCAAAGCGGGGGCCGCTGGCCTCGTCGATGCGGGCTTGCGCCGATGAGGCATGAGGCCAGCGGCCCCGGGGTCAGGCCCGGGACGAGGCGATGGTCAGCCCCACTTCGCCATTGCGGTTTCAAGGTTCTTGACGATCTCCTCGAAGAACCCTTCGGTGGTCAGCCAGTTCTGGTCCGGCCCGATCAGCAGCGCGAGGTCCTTGGTCATCTTGCCGCTCTCGACCGTCTCGATGCAGACGCGCTCAAGCGTTTCGGCGAACTTCACCACGTCGGGCGTGCCGTCGAACTTGCCGCGATAGTTGAGGCCCTGCGTCCACGCGAAGATCGAGGCGATCGGGTTGGTGGAGGTCGCCTTGCCCTGCTGGTGCATGCGATAGTGGCGGGTGACGGTGCCGTGCGCGGCCTCGGCTTCCACCGTCTTGCCGTCGGGCGCCATCAGCACCGAGGTCATCAGGCCCAGCGAGCCGAAGCCCTGCGCGACGGTATCGGACTGCACGTCGCCGTCGTAGTTCTTGCAGGCCCAGACGAACTTGCCGCTCCACTTGAGCGCGGAGGCGACCATGTCGTCGATCAGGCGGTGTTCGTAAGTGATGCCGGCGGCGTCGAACTTGGCCTTGAACTCGGCGTTGAACACCTCTTCGAACAGGTCCTTGAAGCGCCCGTCATAGGCCTTCATGATCGTGTTCTTGGTGGAGAGGTACAGCGGCCAGCCGAGATTGAGCGAATAGTTCATCGAGGCGCGCGCGAAGTCGCGGATCGATTCGTCCAGGTTGTACATCGCCATGGCGACGCCCGAGCCGGGGAAGTCGAACACCTCGAGGTCGATGCTCTTGCCGTCGGCGCCGTCGAACACCATGCGCAGCTTGCCGGGGCCGGGGATCAGCGTGTCGGTGGCGCGATACTGGTCGCCGAAGGCGTGGCGGCCGATCACGATCGGATCGGTCCAGCCCGGCACCAGCCGCGGCACGTTCGAGATCACGATGGGCTCGCGGAAGACGACGCCGCCCAGGATATTGCGGATCGTGCCGTTGGGCGACTTCCACATCTTCTTGAGGCTGAATTCCTCGACGCGCGCCTCGTC